>CAMPKR010000026.1 GCA_946887345.1 uncultured Bacteroidota bacterium
GAAATACCATGAATAATGATTACTTTAATACTTTAATAATAAACAAAAGAGACCAATGGCACCATTTAAATCTACTCTTTTAGCAATTGCTTTATTTCTGCTTCCGAATATTTCGCAAGCACAATTCACAAACTTCTGTCCCAACAATATTGATTTTGAGCAGGGCAACTTTTTTAACTGGCTCTGTTTTACAGGAACGTGTTGCCCTATCGCCGGTATGGTCTATTCAGGGCCTGTTGCCAACAGGCATGAGATTACTAACGGTCCGCCGGTTGACCAGTACGGAGGCTTTCCGATAGTAGCACCCGGTGGCGGACAATATTCATTGAAGCTGGGTAACAACAGTGTTGGTGCACAAGCTGAACGTGTTCGTTACTATGTGCAGGTGCCTGCCGGCCTGAATAATTATAGCCTGGTATACAGGTATGCCGTGGTTTTCGAAAATCCTGCTGGTCACGGTCCTGCTGAACAACCCCGTTTTGAAGTGCGTGGTTATGACTCGACAACAGGAACACCAATACCATGTGCTACGTTCACCTATGTATCTGCAGGGCAAGGCAATAACGGATTTTCACAATCGACCGTTGCTCCTAACCCATATTACAAGGGCTGGACAACCGGTTCGATCAATCTTTCAGGTTGGGCTGGTAGTACCCTTTTGCTTGAATTCTCTTCAGGCGATTGCGCCCTTAGCGGACACTTCGGTTACGGATATGTGGACATGACATGCGGTCTGTTCCAGATATCAGGCGGTGCATGTGGCCTATCTAATACCACCCTTTCGGCTCCTTACGGTTTCGATACATATACCTGGTGGGATGATAATTATACTACGATAGTAGGTACAGGCCAGGTGGTAACAATTCCCACTCCGCCGGTTACTTCCGATTATCACGTGGTGATCACACCTCAACCTGGTTTCGGTTGCCCCGACACAATGACTACAACGATAAATGTTACCGACATGCAGTTCGGTCCCGGTAACAGCAACGATACTACCATCTGCCCGGGTGCAAATGTGCCATTGCACGTTCAGGCTACTGGTACTACCGGTCCTTTTACATACAACTGGTTCCCGACAACAGGTCTCACATGTACTTCATGCCCGAACCCTACTGCGATGAATGTAACAAGTACCATTTCATATTATGCCTCCGCAACGGATAGTAACGGCTGCATTAAGCTGGATACAATAACTATTAACGTAAATAACTTCAGCAGCATCACGATGAATGTTACCAATGTGGCCTGCAACGGTCAGAACAATGGTAGCATAACAGCAACCCCTGTGGGTGGTAATGGTCCTTATACGTATTCATGGTTGCCTGTAGGTACGGGTAATACACAAACTGTAAATAACCTGGCCCCGGGTACATATACGGTAACTGTTACTGACGGTATGGGTTGCGTTCGTACAGCAACTGCTACAGTTACTCAGCCACCTGCAATGAACCTCCAGATGTCATCAAACTCGATCAACTGTTTCGGACAGACGAATGGCCAGGCAAGTGTTGTAGTTTCCGGTGGTACCCTACCTTATACTTACCAATGGGCTCCAACCGGTGGTACCGGTTCTACAGCTACCGGTCTTACGGGCGGTACCTATACGGTAACTGTTACTGACGGTTCGGGTTGTACTGCGCAGGGTACTGCCACAGTTCAATCTCCGCCACAATTAACTGCGTCAGTTAATCCAAACACGGTTATTCATAACAATTGTTATGGCCAAAATATAGGATGTGCTACAGTAACAGTTAACGGCGGCACAGCTCCATATACTTATTTCTGGAGCTCTAACCCTGCACAGTACACTGCACAGGCATGTAACTTATATGCAGGTAACTATACCTGCCAGGTAACTGATGCTCATGGCTGTGTTGCTACTGCAACTGTTACTATCACTCAGCCGCCACAACTGGTGGCAAGTATTTCTAACCAGGTAAATACAACTTGTAGCGGTTCTAACGGTTCGGCGACTGTAAACGCAAGCGGCGGTACCGCGCCTTATACATACTCATGGAGCAACGGTCCTACTACTCAACAAAACACTGGACTTGCACCCGGTCTATATACAGCTACTGTAACAGATGGTAATGGTTGCATCGCCAGCGTACAGGTACAGATTGCCTCATCAAGCACAATGACCCTGAATATGAGTTCGGTGCCGGCATTGTGTAACGGTGCATCTAATGGTAGCGCTACCGTACAGGTATCCGGTGGTACTCCTCCTTATACCTATAGCTGGAATCCAAGCGGAGGCAATGGTTCTACAACCACTCCTATTACTGCCGGTAACTACGTAGTAACAGTTACTGACATGCAAGGTTGCGTTGCTTTCGGTAACGTTACAGTTGGAGAGCCTACTGCAGTGGTAGCTTCTATCACTTCTTCTACTAATGTCAACTGTTCAGGCCAGTCTACGGGTTCCGCTATCGTAACCGGCAGCGGCGGTACGGGTCCTTATACTTATCTATGGTCGAATGGCCAAACTCAGACAATTGCTACCAACCTCGCTGCAGGCACTTATACCGTAACTGTTACAGATAGCAAGAACTGTACTGATACTGCACAGGTGCAAATAACGCAGCCTCAGCCGGTAACCGTTACCATGAATGCAGCTAACGCTACCTGTTCTCAATTGAATGGTTCAATAACAGCAGTGGGTAATGGTGGTACACCTCCATATACTTATACATGGAGTACTTCTCAAACAGGTCCGACCATTAATAACCTTGCCCCGGGCAACTACTCTGTTACAGTTAAAGACGTGAATAACTGTACCGGTGTGGGCAGTGCAACAATACTTCAATCAATAGCACTTACGATCGTTACGACGAAAGAAGATGTAAGCTGTAATGGCATGGCTGACGGCTGGGCTAACTCAACCGCGCAGACCGGTGTGGGACCATATACGTATAACTGGACAAGCGGAGCTACTGATAGCCTTGCGCCTAACCTTGCAGCCGGCACATATATTGTTAATATAGTTGACGCAACAGGTTGTCCCGGTGCTGATACTGTAACAATTACAGAGCCTACTCCACTGATCGCGACAGTTTCTAATGTAAACGATGTGAAGTGTTATGGCGCTGCTGACGGTTCTGCTTTAGCTAATGCAAACGGCGGTACTGCTCCTTATACTTACCTGTGGAATACCGGTGGTACTACTCCTAACCCGAATACAATGGGACCTGGTTTCTACACAGTTACTGTTACCGATGATCATGGTTGTACGGATACGGCAAGCGCGCAAATAAATGAGCCTGTTGAACTGGTTATAACTGCTCAGGCGCTGACAAGCAGCTGTGAAGGCGCTGGTCAGGGTACTGCAGATGCAATAGCATCAGGTGGTGTTCCTCCATATAGTATTGCATGGCAAACTAATCCGCCGCAGTATGGCACATCGGCCAACGGAATGAACCCTGGTACGTACAATGTAACTGTTACAGATGGTAACGGTTGCCTTAAGACAACTACTGTAACGATTAATGGCTTCCCGTCACCAACGGTTGACGCTGGTGCCGACAGGATATTCTGTTTCGGTATGAATGGTGTTCAGTTAACAGCAAGTGGTGCTGATTCATATAGCTGGAGCCCTGCGGCAGGTCTGTCATGCACAGCTTGTCCTGACCCGGTAGCTTCACCAAACAATACCACCAACTATATCGTAACAGGTACGGATGCCAATAATTGCACAGGTACTGACGAAATGCTGGTTACAGTTTATAAGGAACAGCCAACTTCATCAGGTTCTGATAAAGATATCTGCGTGGGTGATGTTGCACAGCTGAACGCTTCAGGTGGTGAATCTTATATATGGTCGCCTTCTGAAAGCCTGAGCGATGCTACTATTGCCAACCCGGTTGCGACACCAACTGTAACGACAAACTACCAGGTAATTGTTATTGAAAATCCTTGTTTCTCAGATACCCTGGATCAGTTGATAAATGTCTATGAGCGCCCTACGGTTAACCTGGGTCCTGACAGAAGAGAACTTTCGGGTTCTACTATCATCATCAAGGCTGATACCACGAGTGCGAATAGCATCATGTGGTTGCCAACTACTAACCTGAGCTGTACAGATTGTATCGATCCTACTGTGAATGTAGAGTTGACAGCTACCTATGTAGTTACGGTTGCTAATCCTGGTTGTACAGCTACTGATGACATCAATATCAACGTGAGCTGCGAAAGGACAGACTTGTTCATTGCCAATACATTCACTCCGAACAACGATGGTAATAACGATATGTTCTACCCGCAAACGCCCGGCATCAACAGGATCAAGACAATGGTGATCTTTGACCGTTGGGGTGAAAGGATGTATGAAGCCGTTAACTTCCCTGCAAACATGCCAAGCTACGGTTGGGATGGTACTTACAAGGGCAAGCCACTTTCACCTGATACTTATGTATACATGATCGAATACATTTGTGGCGACGGAACTAAGATTGTTCTGAAGGGCGATATCTCCCTGGTTCGATAATCGACGAATTTAAAAAAATATAAATCCCCTGCCTTATAGGCGGGGGATTTTTTATGTGCCATTATAACAATAAGACGGTTGAAGGAGATACAATACCGTAAGACTTAAGCGGTTAAAGGATAAAGCTGTATTTTAGTGTTTACAAGTGAGCCTATGAAGAGATTGTTGTTATTGTTCCTGCTCATTTCGCAGTACAGCCAGGCGCAATTGGTAAGTGTGCAGGGAATTGTAAAGGATGCAAAAGACAAAACTGCCTTGTCTTTTTGCTCCGTGGCTATAAAAGGGACCGGTAAGGGCACTCTTACCAACGAAGACGGTGGCTTTACGATAACTGTAGACACACAGAAGGATACACTTGCTTTTTACTACCTCGGCTACAAGAAGAAAGATGTTCCTGCATCTGCAATACAGGAAAATGGCGAGGTGCTGCTTAAAGAAATAGTGAACAATTTGCAAGAGGTTACCATTCGTTACGACGAAGAACGTCTTTATAACATACTGCTCACCTGCAAAAAGCAGCTGGAAGAACGAAAGGCGATTAATTCCAAAGCATACTATCAGCTTGAAACGAAGATCAATAACGACCCGGTGGAAATGCTGGAATGTTATTATAATGCCCGGGTAAAAGGCTCGACCATTCAGCAACTGCTTTATAAGAACGGGCGGGTAGGCCTTTCAAAATATGATGGAAAGTATTTTGCCAGCATGAATACCTCGAGAGCCATTCAATACCTCGACCTGACCCATGAAAGCCCGTTTCTGCCTGATATACCACTTCAGCAAAATAAAGAAAAGATGATGGCTGAGTATACACTTCGCCAGTTGCCGTCGGACGAAACTACCCACCATATAGAGTTCATACCCAAAAAGAATAAGAGGGCCCAATTTAAAGGCGACATCTGGATAGACAAAGAGAGCAGTGCTATCCTGAAAATAGAGATGAGCTGCGATAGTGCCGCGATACATCCGTTTAAAGCCGATGGACTGGATAAGCTAGGCTATGTGTCTATGTTCATTAAACATACCTACCAGGCCGAGGACGGGCCGGGCCCATTGCAGCACATCGACTTTTCTTACCAGTTTGACTATATAGACAAGTACAAGACCGACAAGAAGGTGGTGGCCAAACCTGCCAAAAGGGCGAGGACTAAGGGCGTGGTATACTTTTACGATTTTAAGAGACCTTTCATTGCACCCTATTATAAGTATGATACAAAGGAAGAGGACTATGAGAAGATTGCTATGCTTCCATACAATGCATCTTTTTGGGAGAATGCTGAAGGCCTGATGCATACAGAAGAGCAACAACGTTCACTGGAGTTCCTGGCTAGCAACGGTCAGCTGATGAACTTTAAAAGCAGGAACACAGCCGGTGAGCGCATAGCCTACCGGGACTTTGTAGAAGTGAACAGCCTGCTTTGGTCTGATACGACGCGCATATTCCTTACGCGTGAACGCGATCCTATGCAGCAAACCAAGCCTTACCAGCTGCAGGCACAGATATATATGGACCTGGTGCTGGATGGAGATTCCGTGCGCCATTTCTCGGTTTCCGTCTTCGATGTAAAGAACACATACTTTTCAACCCTTGGCGACAAGGTGAATTGCCTGGTTAATGTGTACTTTGACATATTTGAGATAGAACGCCTGAAGATGGAAGACAAGCTGGAAGGGCGTCAATATACTGTAGAAGAAATAGATGAAATATATAAACGCACGGCTAAAAATGCCGAACGGATAGGGGCCCGGTTCCTGGAAGAAGTGGAGCGGGGGCAAAACGAAGAAGCTATGAAAAAATGGAACCAATATGTCTTCGAAAACCTTGAGATAGATAACATGAAGACTTTTAAGCTTAGCTGGTAGCTGTTCTTAGACAAGGGGGATTGCACTGGCATTTCAATTGTCCTATATTGGCGACTTAATCGGTTAACATGCGTTTATTAGGTATCTGCATAGTGGTAAGCGTTCTGCTCGCCTCCTGCGCTCAAAAGGAAATGGATCCCCAAAAAGACAAACAGTTCGACGCCTACAAAGAGTGGTTTGTAGAAGCATACTGGACAATTTATCCCGGTTATGCGAGTACAGTAGGCTATCATAAGTACGACAGCGTACTTATAGTGCCGGATGCTGCCGCCAGGGAGCATGAACTGAATTTTTGCAAAGCACAACTTGACTCTCTGAATGCCTATAAACCGGATGAATTATCGGATAATAACAGGACGGACTACCTGATCATCAAGAATCAACTGGAAGGCAGTATATGGTCTATTAACGAATTCCGTTCGTGGGAATGGAATCCTTCGCAATACAATGTCTCCGAAACCTTTGCTGAGATGTTGAACGGTACTTACGATTCACTCGATAACCGCCTGAGGAATGTTTATCGCAAGATGGCAGCTGTGCCGGCTTACTACCGGGCAGCTGTGGCAAATATTAAAAATCCAACTAAGGAGCATACCGAACTGGCAATTGAGCAAAACACCGGGGGAGTTTCTGTATTTGAGGTAGACCTGGTTGATGCCCTGGCAAAAAGCAGACTGCCGGAAGAGGAGAAGAGGCAGATAAGTGAAAGGGCTGTGGCTGCTGCCACAGCTATGAAAGACTATGCTAAATGGCTGCAGGAGCTGAAGAATGACAATCCCGGGAACTTTCGTATAGGAGGAGAGCTATACCGCCAAAAGTTTAAATACGATATACAGTCGGGCTACACTGCTGAGCAGATATACGAAAAGGCACTGGAACGCAAGCAGGAGCTGCATGACAATATGTATGAGCTGGCTGACACCCTATGGGGCAGGTATATGGGCAAAGCCGACAGGCCAACCAGTAAATTGCAATTGATCAAAGATGTGATAGATAAGATATCGATCATGCACACCACGCCTGAGAAGTTTCAGGCATCGATAGAGCAGCAGATACCGGTGCTGGTAAAGTTCATCAATGAAAAAAACCTCATTTACCTCGATCCTGAAAAGCCGCTGGTTGTCCGCAAGGAACCTGCCTATATGGCTGGCGTGGCGGGTGCTTCTATCACTGCTCCCGGCCCTTACGACAAAGGAGGGAACACATACTACAATGTTGGGAGCCTCGCAGGCTGGGAGCCGGAAAGGGCGGAAAGCTATTTGCGGGAGTACAATCATTATACGCTCCAGATACTCAACATACACGAAGCAATTCCGGGACACTATACCCAGCTGATATACAGCAATCAATCACCCAGCATCATTAAAGCCATATTCGGCAATGGTACTATGATAGAAGGCTGGGCTGTGTACACAGAGCTGATGATGCTGGAAAACGGCTACGGCAACAATGAAGCTGAGATGTGGCTGATGTACTACAAATGGAACCTGCGCAGCACCTGCAATGCTATACTTGACTATAATGTACACGTGAAGAATATGAGCAAAGAAGATGCGATGGATCTGCTTACAAAAGAGGCCTTTCAACAGAATGCAGAGGCAGAAGGCAAGTGGCGGAGAGCCACGCTTACACAGGTGCAGCTGTGCTCATACTTTACGGGTTTTACCGAGATATGCGATCTGCGCGCCGAAGTAATGGAACGGCAGGGAGAGAAATTTGATCTCAGGAAGTTTCACGAGAAATTCCTGAGCTATGGTAGCGCCCCGGTAAAGTATATAAAGGAAATGATGCTGGAAGAGCTATAATAGCTTTCTTGCCGTAGCTTTGCAGCGTGATATACTTTTTATACCTCATTTTAGCCGTTGCAGCCGTTGTGGCTATAGTTGTTCTCCTTACTAAGAAGAAAGACAAATAAGAGCATAAAAAAGCCTCCGTCAGGAGGCTTTTACTATATAAGCAAGTGTGTTTATTTCTTTTCTTCTACTTCCTCCGGTTCTTTATCCAGAACGGTGCAGGTTACAGTGTTAGATACCTGGTGATTGGCTCTTTCGGCATCGGCACAGTAGGTCTGGAACTCGGAATAGTTAAGATCGCTGAGGGTTTTCTTAAAAACTACGTTATTCTGTATGTCTTCGCAATAGCAGGTATATTCCTTCTTTTTGCAGGAGCTGATAATGCCGATGAGGCAGAGGGCAAGAATAGCTTTTCTCATATTGAAAGTAATTGCACATCAAATATACTTAAAACTCAGCCCTCCTGCAATACCAGCGGCTTAAATAGTAATTTGCAGTATTGTAAATGATCTACCTGCTGGACGAACGAGTTTGGTTTCCCCCTGCCGAGGCGGCAGATGAGGAGGGTATGCTGGCTGTAGGTGGTGACCTTGGCCCTGAGCGGTTATTGGAGGCATATAAGGCGGGCATATTTCCATGGTTCAGCGGGGATATGCCGATGTGGTGGTGCCCTGATCCGCGCTTTGTGCTTTACCCGGACGAACTGAAGGTGAGTAAGAGTATGCAGACCCTGCTAAAAAGAAATGCATTTGAGTTCAGGGTGGATAGTGATTTTGGACAAGTGATCGCCAATTGCAGGCAAAAGGATAGACCCGGACAAGATGGTACCTGGATAACAACAGAGGTGCATGAGGCCTACGCAAAGATGCATGAACTTGGCTATGCGCACAGCGCGGAGGCCTGGAAGGATGGCAAATTAGTAGGTGGTCTGTACGGGATGCGGTTGGGTAAGGTGTTCTTCGGCGAGAGTATGTTCAGCCACGAAAGCAATGCAAGCAAATATGCATTCATAAAATTTGTGCGGCAACTGGCAGAAGAAGGAGTAGAACTAATAGACTGCCAGGTATACACTGAACACCTGGAAAGCCTTGGTGCAAGAATGATCAGCAGGAAATTATTTTTAGAACAAGTAAAAAGCCTCACCGGAGAGTGAGGCTTTTTACTATTTTCCGAATTTCTTTTTTAATAGACTTAGTGCGTCATCCATCGTGGCTTCTTTTTGCGGCTGGTTCCGTTCGTTCCTGTTAAAGTTGCCTTTGCCCTGCGGACGTTCACGCCTGGCCGGGGCTTCCATGGTTTGCTTAATAGAAAGTGAAATGCGTTTACGGGCAATGTCTACTTCCAGTACCTTCACGTTTACCTTGTCGTTAAGCTTAAGAGCCTCGCCGGGATCAGTTATGTAAGTGTGAGATATCTCAGAAACGTGCACGAGGCCATCTTGTTTTACGCCAATATCAACGAAGGCGCCGAAGCGGGTTAAATTGGTAACTATACCGGGCACGATCATACCGGGGTTGACATCGTCTATGCTGTAGATATCGGCGAACTCAAATTGCTGCGCTTCAGAACGGGGATCGAGTCCCGGTTTTTTCAGTTCATTCATTATGTCGCGAACGGTATGGACACCTATAGTTTCTGAAATGTACTTTTTAGGATCCAGTTCATTTACGGCTTTCTCGTTGCCTATCAGGCTTTTGATATCTGTGCCCATATCGGCGGCCATCTTTGATACCACTTCGTAAGCCTCAGGATGCACAGCGCTGGAGTCAAGCGGATTGGAGCCCTCTTTAATGCGAAGGAAGCCGGCACATTGTTCAAAGGCCTTGCCGCCAAGGCGCGGCACTTTTAATAGCTGTTTGCGGTCTTCAAAACGGCCTATCTCGTTGCGGTATTTTACGATGTTATCCGCTATAGAAGGACCGATACCACTCACATAGCTAAGCAAGTGTTTGCTTGCTGTGTTCAGGTTCACACCAACGGCGTTCACACAGCTAACCACTGTTTGGTCGAGGCGTTCTTTTAGCCTTATTTGGTTTACATCGTGCTGGTACTGGCCGACGCCGATGCTTTTTGGGTCAATCTTAACCAGTTCAGCCAGCGGATCCATCAGCCTGCGGCCAATACTCACTGCTCCGCGAACTGTGACATCTTGATCAGGGAATTCGTTACGGGCTATTTCAGAGGCTGAATAAACGGAAGCACCGTCTTCATTTACCAGGAAGACAGGTAAGCCCAGGTTAAGCTTCTTAATGAACTGCTCTGTTTCTCTGCCTGCGGTACCATCGCCAATGGCTATGGTTTGTATGTCGTGTTGCTTTACATAGGCTCGTATCTTTTGCTCTGCGTCATACAGCCTGTTAGGCTCGTGTATGTATATCAAGCCGGTCTCTTTCAGTTCTCCTTTTTCATCCAGGCAAACAACCTTGCAGCCTGTTCTGTAGCCGGGGTCGAGAGCCAGTATGCGTTTGCTGCCTAGCGGAGAACTTAAAAGCAACTGGCGAAGGTTCTCAGCAAATACGTTGATGGCCTCTTCATCACCCTTTGTCTTCAGCGCCATACGGAACTCCGATTCAAGGCTGGGCTGCAGCAGGCGCCGGTAAGCATCCTTTACTGCTTTCTTTACCTGCCCGGAGGCTTCATTGTTTGCCTTTAGGTAAAGCTTTTCGATCATAGCCAGGGCATCCTCCTCCACGGGAGCGATCACCATACGTAGTATGCCTTCCATAAAACCACGCATCACGGCCAATATACGGTGTGATGGTATTTTTGAAACGGGTTCGGAGAACTCGAAGTAGTCTTTGTACTTAGCACCTTCAGCTTCTTTGTCGGCCAGCACTTTGCTTTGTACTGTACCGCTATCTTCAAAAAGCTTACGCATTTTAGCCCGTACCTGCGCATCTTCATTCACAATTTCAGCTATAATGTCGCGGGCACCCTGGAGAGCGTCATCTGCTGACTTTACATTCTCGGTGATGAAGGCCGCTGCCTCAATAGCAGGGTCAATGCTGCCTTGTTCCAGCAATATCGTTGCCAGTGGCTCCAGTCCGTTCTCGCGGGCAGTTTGTGCTTTTGTTTTGCGCTTAGGTTTGTAGGGCAGATAGATGTCTTCCAGTTCGGCAATGGTAACGGCTTTATTTATTTTTCCCTGCAGAGCTTCGGTCATTTTGCCCTGCTCGGTGATTGTCTTTTCAATAAAGGCTTTTCGTTCTGAGAACTCTTTCTGAAACTTAGCTTCGTCTTGTATGTTCTGTATCTGCACCTCGTCGAGGGCGCCTGTTTTATCTTTCCTGTATCGTGCTATAAAGGGGATGGTAGCGCCCTCTTCCAGTAGCTGGAGAACGGCTGAAACATCCTGTGGTCGTAAACTTAGCTTAGAGGCTACACTCGCTGCAAATTCCATGTCGTTGTTGCTGTTAAGGATTGCGAATGTAACCAGCCTTGGCAGGATTTAAAAATTGTTTTTCAGAGAGAAATCCACATTTATCGTAGGTGAATATGTATGGTCTTATATTTGTTTTGACAATAGAAAATGAAGCTTCTTGAAGAGATATTAAAAGGCCAGTCGAAAGAGCGGGCTGCTAAGGTAGCGGCTTGGATAGGTGATGATAAAAAGCGTTTTGCTGAGCTGATGGATTTAGTCTTGAACGGCGGGTATGTGGTGGTGCAACGGGCTTCATGGATAATGAACGTGGTGCATGAGACACATCCGGAATTAGTAATGCCTTACCTGGAACAGCTTATCCCTAAGATGCATGAAAAGGGTCAGCATATCGCCTTGAAAAGACACATCGTTCGCCTACTACAGGATATAGAAATTCCTGAGCAGTTGCAGGGGGAAGTAATGAACTCTTGTTTTGATTTTTTGGCCAATCCTGCCGAGGCAATTGCAGTGCGCTGCTTTTCCATGACTGTGCTGGATAACCTCTCCAGGACATACCCGGAAATAAGACAGGAACTGGTAGCAATACTGGAAGACCAACTGGAGCAGGAAGCTACCGCCGGTTTCAGGGCGAGGGCGAAGAAAATACTAAAGCGCAGGTAGAGTTACGATCCCATTTGTTTTTCTTCCTTGCGGAAGTCGCCGGCGGTGAGGCCTGTATTGAGGCGGAAGAAGCGGTTAAAATAGGAGGGATCTTCAAAGCCGAGGAAGTAGGCTATCTCCTTTATGCTATGGTCGGAGTTTACCAACAGGCGTTTGGCTTCTAATAGCACCCTGGCCTTGATAAAATCGCTGATGCTCTCGCCTGTAAACTGCTTGCAGGTCTCGTTCAGCTTTTTCTCGGTAATGCTTAGCTGTGAAGCGAAGAAGGAAGGCTGGCGCTCGGTGCGGTAGTGCTGTTCTACTAACTCCCTTATCCGCTGGAAAAGGGTATTGGCCTTATCAGGCTGGATGTTGGTTTTGGCTTTAAACAGGTCGAGGCACTTAAGCAGGATGATCTGGAGGTAATGGCCGAGGACGACCTTATTAGCTTCCTTGCGCTGCTTAGTCTCGTCCTGCAGTAATTTGACAATACCCTCAAACTGGCTATAATCCTCAATGGACATGTTCAATACCGGTAGGAGGTGACTATTGTTCAGGAAGGGGAAATCGTATAGTGAATGTACCCCTGAGGTGACCATGTGGTAGAAGTCGCGGGAGAAGAGGATGATATAACCGAAGGACTTTTTTTCCCGCTCCAGCAAATGCACCTGGCCGGGGGAGATAAAGTGAATGCTGTTCTTTTTGATAGGTATGGCCTCAAAGTCGATGGTGTGGGTGCCGCCGCCGTTCTCGAAGAAAAAGATCTCGTAGTAGTTGTGGCGGTGAGGCTCACGGGTGTTGTACTCAGAACCTGCGTTCAGGGGTATGAACCGGAAGGGAACGCTGTCCCTGTCGTCCTTACTGAAATCGTGTATGGGAATGATAGTGGTCATTTTCGTACAGTGAAAATACGAGGTTAGGAGCAGAATTTGGCAAACTGCCTGACTGCCATCCGGTGACGCGTCTATGCCAGATGCTGCCGCTATCCTGCCAGCAACTGCCCGTGTGCTGCCAATCTCTGCCGGATCACTGCCACATTACTGCCATGTTGATCTAGCTAAACCCTTAGCAGGAGCGGGTTTCTTTGTTCGTCAATTGCATCACAGGCCGGGCAAAGTAGAGACAAGCCGGCTGTGCAGGGTTGTGCCATGTGTGTGCAAGCTTGTGCACCATGTGTGCAGGCTTGTGCAGCGAGTGTGCAAGCTTGTGCATAGTGTGCGCAGCGTAGTGCAACCATGAGTACCAAAAGAGACTGTGAAAAACCGCTGCAGGAGCGGCATTTGGCTAAAAGAACCGGGTTTACAGTGTTTTCAAAGAGCGACGGGACTGAGGCGGCATATAACGGCATCCCGGAAATATAAAGATACGAAACGGGAGGGGGTGAACCCAAATAATGAGGAGGCTTTGTGCATAACTTTTTTGAAGTTTTTGTACAATTATTTTTACAAAGCGTGCAAAAAAAACTCATGTTCCTGGTTCGAAGATTGCTTTTAACAGGTGTTCAGTTATAAACTGAACGGCTTGATACCACAAGTCGCAGATTTTGCAATCGTGTAGCTATGCCACCACTCCTGAGCTTGATCGCCTTGATTCCGCCGAGTCCGGCTGTGCCGTGACTCGGCGGCGAAGGAAAGGGGGAATTGTTGCGGGCAAGAACGCGGGGTGAGAT
>CAMPKR010000027.1 GCA_946887345.1 uncultured Bacteroidota bacterium
ACGATACGATGCAGATCATTAACCCTGATGTGTCTACTATCTGTACCGGTATTGCTGCTTCAATGGCAGCTGTACTGATGTGCGCTGGTACAAAGGGAAAACGTACAGCGCTGAAACACAGCCGCGTAATGATCCACCAACCCCTGGGTGGTGCGGAAGGCCAGGCAAGCGATATTGAGATCACAGCCCGTGAGATCGGTAAGCTGAAGAAAGAGTTGTACGAGATCATCGCTACACACTCCGGTCAAAAATTCAGCAAAGTAGAAAAAGACAGCGATCGCGACTACTGGATGACAGCACAGGAAGCTAAAGACTACGGTATGGTAGACGAAGTGTTGGACCGTAATCCCCGCAAAGCTGCAGACTTAGACAACAAATAACCTGTTGTATAGAAAAGAGAAAAGGGTCCCGGTTAGCCGGGACCCTTTAATTATTATTTGCAACTTCGAAAACTCAATTGAGTCATTCAACTATTGAGGAGTTACGCATTATTGAATAGTTATTTTACTTACCCAGGTCTTATTTTCTGCTACTATTCGCACCGTATAAGTACCTACGGGTACATTTACGAGGTTAACAGTTTGCATGCCTGTATTTACAAAAGAATATTTGTTAATCACCTTGCCCAGCATATCTGTCAGCTCAAGATCCATCTTTTTGCCTATTTCTTCTTTCACGGAAAGATTGAAAATGCCATTCGAAGGGTTAGGGAAGATAAGCACTTCATTGTTTCTGCGTACATCGTTTACACTTACCACATCGTTCTCTACAATGTTAGATAGTATCAGATCATATGCAGTGCTTTTTGCAACTGGATTGCAGCCACCTGTCTTAGGCAGGGCAACAAAATAACGGGAGTGACCATCCGGCGGGCTAAAGTGAGCATCACCTATTTGCGTTATCGGCACAGTATGAAGTAGCGTGAACGGCCCCCCGTTCAGGCTCCAGTAAACATATTGAGAGTCTATGCCGGTAAGCCCCACGTAAGTGTTCCAGTTCAGTATAAAGTTGCCTGCTGCATAAGCTCCTTTAAGTCGCTTTCCCGTATGGTGTACACTTTGCGTCGACTCGCCGCACAGCTCTTTCTTCGCCGTTATGTAATACGAGTAGAAATTCGTTGAAGGCATTGATGTCATATCAGTATATGCACTGAATGCAGTATAAGCTACAGAATCAAGCAGCGCATAGTTGCCCGCAGTACTATCAGCCCTGTATATATAATACTTGTCTACCGATCCCGGCGGCGCTACCTTATTCCAAATGATAAGATTCTTGTTAATTGCAGTATCAACGGTAATGCTGCAAATCTCTTCTCCGTTAAACAATGGTATCAGCGGCACAGTCAATGTGCCCGTACGTGAACAACCATCACTGGCAGTTACCGTCACGCTTACCTGTCCGTCCGGTACGTTGAACGCAGTGTCATTAGTTTGCACAGGTATAGTGGACCAGGAATACGTATATGGGTTCAAAGTTCCTGTCACGGTTGCCCACGCAGTTCCGTTACTATCCATGCACGATGAGGCAGTAACCCCAAAGTTCACTACTATCGAATCGCGCTGGTCCACCACCAGGTTAGTGTTAGCTACGCAGTTGTTACCGCTTTCCTGGATCGCGATGTAGTAAACACCAGCTGGAAGGTTACTAAAAGTATTTGAAGACTGATAAGGGCCGCCATTCAGGCTGTATGAGTAGGGAGCTTGCCCGCCAAACGCCTCTAATATTATTTGTCCATTGGTTTGGCCGTAGCAGCCCGCACTATCAATGATCGGGCTTGCCGAAGGAGCGCAATTCCCGATATTCGCATAAAAATTGTCAATAGAAAGACCATCGTCCTCGCCGGGGTTGTTCCTGTCCACGAATTTTACCCGCAGCACGGTTCCCGCCGGGACATTCACACCTATTACGGCGAACTTGTTTGTATTGTAAAGATTGCCATTCAGAGTGCTACCTGATACTGTACTATCTACTACCTGTGAGGTCATCATCAGTGATGTCACTTCTGTCCAGGTAGCTCCCAGGTCGCCTATGCTTGTAGCATTGGTACTGTAGTAGCACCTAACGGTATCTGGTAATGGATTGGGGTCGCCTACGCGCCATTGTTCCTGGCGGAAGCCAACATTGAACGTAGTGATCGTGCTACCTGTATTGTTGACGAATGAAACACCATAATGTGCTTCCAGCGAATTGGAAGGTCCCGTTGCCACCGAGCCTAAGGCACGGTCTACCGCTGCGGTTCCCTGCCCGAAACTGTATATCTCAGCGCTGGGGTCATTACCATTGCCACCCCTGTATTGATTATTCACGAACTGGCCCGTACCGAATTCGAATATCTGCCAATTGGGAATATTCATCGGGTAGCCAATGTTCGTCTGCGTCTGTAAATTGTTGAAAGTCTGCCCGTACAGAAAGTTACTGTTGTTGATAGGGACTTGCGCCTTTGCGAGGCTGCCGCATACTACTGCAGCTAAGAGTAGAGATAATTTCCTCATAAATACCAATGGAATTACTATAGGTCCGCAGACCTTATATGCTAAAATACAGAGATAATAGCACAAAACCAGCTTTTGTATCAATGAAATAGGCGTTCTCAGCCCTATTCAGCCCATTTTCTTACCACCAGAGAAGAGTTAGTTCCGCCAAAGCCGAAAGAGTTGGAAAGGAAGAGGTCGAAGTCCTTTTTCAATGTTTCAGGGACTATATTGATCTTGGCTGAATGCTCGTCGGGTTTTTCGAAATTGATGTTCGGGGCGATGAAACCATGCTGCATCATCAGCATCGAGTATACTACCTCACTAGCGCCGGCCATCCAGCATTCGTGCCCAGTCATCGACTTGGTCGAGCTTACTGGCACCTTTCCGCCAAATACTTCGAAGATCGCTTCCGCCTCGCTACCATCACCTGCAGGGGTCGAGGTCGCGTGGGCATTAATGTATTGTATATCTGCGGCGCTCACTCCGGCTTCTTTCAGAGATCGGCCTATAGAGCGGACCTGTCCTTCTACACTCGGGTTGGAGATGTGCTGCCCGTTGGATGAAAAGCCATAGCCTATTACCTCAGCAAGAATTTCCACGCCGCGTGCTTGTGCTGACTCCAGGCTTTCCAGTATTACCGTTGCGGCGCCGCCACCTGGTACAAGCCCGTCGCGTCCGCTGTCAAATGGCCTCGATGCTTTTGCCGGTTCATCTTCCCGTGTCGAGAATGTCCCAAGCGCATCAAAGTTTGGCATTGAGTAAATGTTCACTTCCTGCGCGCCGCCACAGATCACACGGTCTTGCAATCCCTGCTTAATGAATAGATATCCTAAACCAATTGAGTGCGATCCGCTCGCACATGCTGCACTTATCGAAAAATTGATACCCCGCAGTTTAAAGATCGTTGCCAGGTTCATAGTCACCGTAGAGTTCAGCACCTGGAATACAGACCCCGAACCTACCATCATCGTATCTTTCTTCTCGCGTATAAGGTCTATTGCTTCTATCACAGGTTGCGCGCAGCTATCGTTGCCGTATACTATGCCGGTTTCGTGCGTCTCAAAGTATTCAGTAGTCATACCCGCCTGTGCCATAGCCTCAGTGGTCGCCATATAGGCAAATTCGGCGTGCTCAGGCATCATAATACGTGAACGGCGGTCAAGCAGCCCTTTCAACTGCGGACGCTCCACAAACCCCGTAAGGGCCGAGCGATAACCCATTTCCTTTCGCTTTGGATCAAGTATAATGCCCGACTTGCCTTCAAATAAAGACTTCGCCACTTCTTCCTTACTCTTACCGAGCGAAGAATAAATACCCAAACCTGTTATTACTACGCGACTCATCTAAGCAAAGTATTATTAAGTGTACAGTCCACCGTTAATTGAAACTACCTGGCCTGTGATATAAGATGCGTTCTTAGAAGCCAGGAAGCCAACTAGTTCGGCCACTTCTTCGGCGGTGCCAAAACGCTTCATCGGTATCATTCCCACTAGTTCTTTTTCGTCCAGGTCGCCGGTCATATCCGTTTTGATAAAACCGGGAGCGATTGCATTGACTGTAATGTTGCGTTTGGCTATTTCCTGGGCCAGGGCCTTGGTAGCTCCTATCATGCCTGCCTTAGCAGCCGAATAGTTTACCTGCCCGGGCATTCCTTTGATCCCGCTCAGCGATACCATATTGATGATTCGGCCAAAGCGGTTCATCAGCATTGGGTTAAGTACGAGTTTTGTAACATGGTACATCCCTTGCAGGCTGGTGTTTAGCACGCTGTCCCATTGCTCATCGGTCATGCTCATCATCAGCGTGTCCTGGCGTATACCTGCATTGTTCACCAGCACTTCTACTATTTTATCCGGATTGGCTTCCAGCCAGCCGCCCAATACCCTTTGTATATCTTCTTTGCTGCCTACATCAAACATCAGCGTCTCAGCTTCCACGCCCTTCGCGCGTACCAGCTTCGCTGTTTCCTCGGCAGCTTCTTTATTGCCTTTGTAGTTGATCAGCACCGGGTAGCCCAGTTCTGCCAGCTTCAGGCAAACGGCACGGCCTATACCTCTGGAACCACCTGTTACCAATGCATATTTTGTTGCCATGCCTTAAATTTTTTTCTTGAACTTGTCTACTATGTCCGTTTCCATCAGCCAGGCTTTTACCTGCTGCAATTTTTCCGAGGCCGAAAAGTCTTCCTCAAAGAATGGGAATATCTCGCGTATACCCTTATACATCCATTTGGTAGCAGGTGCCAGCTTCGAAGAGTTACCGCGAATGTCCACCGCCTGCATCAGAGCCACAGCTTCCACCGCCAGCACTTCATAGGCGTTCTCTATCACACGGCTGCACATCATTGCAGCATTGCAGCCCATGCTCACTATGTCCTGGTTGTCGTTGTTGTTAGGGATGCTGTGCACATACATAGGGTTGCTCAGCGTTTGGTTCTCGGCCACCGTTGATGTTGCGGGATATTGCATTCCCTGTATACCAAAATTCAGTCCTAGTTTGCCTGCATTGGCAAACGGTGGCAGCTTTTGGTTCAAGTGAGAGTTCAGCAGGAAATTTAGTTGGCGCTCCGCAAGCATCGACAGCTTGGTGATAGCAATCTTCAGCTTATCCATTTCCAACGCTATATAGTCGCCATGGAAATTACCTCCATGGAAAACGTTCTTGTTCTTGGTGTCTACTACGGGGTTGTCGTTCACAGAGTTCAGTTCGTCTACTATTACTCTCTCTGTGTTGTACACGGTGTCCATTATCGGACCGAGTATCTGCGGCACACAGCGTATAGAGTAGTACTCCTGTACTTTATCATCTATTACATCCTCTGTTATCTTCTTATCATACAGGTGTTCATGGCGCTTGCGAAGCAGCTTGCTGTCATCGCCCAGTATGCGCATCCATTCAGCTACAAGATTCTGTCCTTTGTGCTTTTTCACGCCGTTCAGCTCCTCAGAGAAATGGTCGTCGTAGGCTTCCATCATCTCGTTCACCATCAGCGATAGCAGCATGCTCCATACCACCAGCCTGTGAGCCATAATCACATTCACACCACCTATGCCTGTCATGGCAGAGGTGCCATTCAGTATGGCGAGCCCTTCACGTATATGTATCTGCATAGGTTGCAGACCAAGTGTTTTAAATACGGTCTTCGCTGGTGTCACCTTTCCTTTAAACCAGAAGTTACCTTCACCTATCAGCCCCAGTGCCAGGTGCGCCAGTTGCACAAGGTCACCGCTTGCGCCTACTCCGCCATGTGCATATACACAAGGGTAAGCATCGTTGTTGATCAGGTCACTCATCAGCTTCACCGTGTCCGGGTGAATGCCCGAATAACCAAGCAGCAGGGTATGCATACGGGCCAGCAGCATCGCGCGCGAGTGTTGCGGCGATAACAGTTGTCCCATGCCAGAACTATGGCTGCGGATTAAATTATATTGTAGCTGTGTGCGGTCGGCATCATTAATGCGGTACTGGGCCATAGGGCCAAAACCGGTATTGATACCGTATATAAGTTTGTCCTTTGAGAATTTCTCAAGGAATTCGAAACTGCGGGTAACATCCTTTTCCGCGCTCGCCGATATATTGACATTCTTTCTGCCAATAATTATCTGTTCAAACGCAGCAAGGTCCAGAGTTTTACCTCCAAGTGCGATCATATTACTTAATGGTCTTAATCTTTACTTTCAATAAGGGTGTGCAAAGATAGGAAAAAACCTAACCCACACCCTAGGAAAATAGCCATTTATAACACTTAAGCATAATACGAATGTGGCCTTTTCTCTGAGATCGTGGAAAATTGTCAAAATCCGAAGAATCGTGGTTCTACTTCTTCTTAATGAGCGCTGTCATCGGATTTCTAAGCTTCTCATAACCTGTCAGGTCCACTTTTACGCTACCCACCAGTATGGGGCTATCTACTCTTACAGGAATATGGTTAGCGTCATCAGTTACCCATACCGCCATCTTTTCACCTCCCTTAAAGAGGGTGCCTTGTATCAGCAATGGCGATATTTTGATAGTGTTGAAGGTTCCGTAGCGGGTGGTTATTTTTTCTTTGCCCAGGTAGCGTATATACAGGTTATATACCTTGTCATCAAGGAACATGCTGAAGGGTATCTTATCACCCACCTTGTGTTTGCTATAGTCTATATTCCGTGCATAGAATATAGCTGAGAGCACGTCCTGCGTGCACTTCGGTATATCAAACATCCCGTTCGTTGATACCGCTTTGCCCACTTTTTGGTTAAAGCTTACGTTGTTATATATCTTAAAGCCGTTTTCGTTCACATTCCTTACAAACCTTAGGGGCAGCATAGTCTCGGCATCTATAAAGGTCTCATACCTGTCCCGCACCTTGTAAAACCATTCGTACGATTTCAGTGTCCTTCCGTCACCTACTACGTGATACGCTTTTTTGCCGTTTACAGTAGATGCAGTGGTTGTAAAGCTGGCGTCTCCCGCGGGCACCCACAGGGCACCCATATTATAATACACCCTGAAATTCAGCTTCTCCCCTTCCTGGAAGCTGGTATTGGTGATGCCGCAAAAGTCACTTTGTGCCACCGCGGTATTTGATATCAATGCAAGTATAGCCGTCCACAATACCAGGGTCTTACCACTCACTTTTCTCTTCAATAGGTACATGCTCAAATATCTGTTTTTTTGTCTAAATCCTTTCTTAATTGTTCTTTACCTGGAATATCCGCATCCTTAGCAGCAGCAAACTTCCCAGTATAGCCGGAATTATCAGGTTAATGAACCATATGCCTACCGTCGCAGAGAGTATCCCTATCGCATTATCGCTGTAAGGGGCAAAAAGATAAAGACCCACTTTGCCTCTCACCCCCAGCTCCGCCAGGGCTATCGAAGGCACTACAGCTATGGTCCAGAAAAATAATGCGGAAAGGAAAAACCCGTCTATCTCAGGCACATATACATTCATCCATCGCAATAAAACCAAATACTGTGCCGTAAATACAGCGAATCTTAATATGGAGATGCCCAGTATTGTTAATTGTTCCTTATTGTTAAAGCGCATCATCAGTTGCGCGTAAATCTTAAACCGCTGCAGCCTTTTTACTTTGTTCAGTATCGGCAGCCATCTCTCAAAACGCCGGTAGCACATAGCCAGCAACCCCGTCATCACTATACTCCCTCCCAGCAATACTTTTTCCCATATTCCTGGATGAGTTATGTTGTAATAGATAAGCGCAGCCGTTCCATAAATAAAAATTGTTAGCAACTGTGCAAAAGAACCAAGTATCGATACACTTATCAGCCTGAAGGTGTTCTTTCTTTTCAGGTAAAGTATCCGGCCCGGGTATTCTCCCAGCCTGTTTGGGGTCACTATCGATATCGCTATGCCTGCCAGGTAGCTGCTCAGCGCCTGCCTGAAGTTCAGCGCCATTGCCGACCCCGCGAGTAGTTGCCATTTCCTGGCTTCTAGTACCACGTTCACCAGCATCAGGGTCACACATATCCACAGGAACACAGGTGGCCCGGTCTGCCACAGCACATCTGTACCTACTTTGTCTATTTGATTTTGTACCTGTATGTAAATACCCCAAAGAAGCACTGCTGACAATACAATGCCTATCAGGTAATTGACGCGTATTTTGGTACTTTTGTTCAAACAAGTATATCCTTTGCAGCAAGAACCCCGAATTATTCTTGGTATCGACCCGGGTACATTAGTTATGGGTTATGGCCTTATCGCTATTCACAAAAGTAATATTTCGCTGGTGGAAATGGGGGTGCTCCAGCTTTCAAAACATAAAGACCACGCTGAGCGGCTTGAACTCATCTTCCGGAAGATGGAAAGCCTTATTAAGGTACACAAGCCAGAGGCCGTCGCTATCGAAGCTCCCTTCTTCGGTAAGAATGTCCAGAGTATGCTCAAACTCGGCCGCGCTCAGGGCGTAGCTATTGCTGCTTCCATGATGCACGGCCTCCGCGCCGTAGAGTATGCCCCGCGTAAGATAAAGCAATCAATCACCGGCCGCGGTAATGCCACCAAAGAACAAGTATTCAAAATGCTCCGGCATACGCTTCGCTTTGAGGAAGATCCGCGCTTCATGGATGCTACCGATGCGCTTGCGGTGGCGCTTTGTTACCATTACCAGAGTAAAATACCCCAGGCCGGCGATGGCACCACCACCAAAAGGGTCAGCCCTGGCAAAAAGGCAAGCTCGTGGGAAGCTTTCATATCTCAAAACCCGTCGCGAGTTGTTAAAAGATAGCTAAATGCACGGGGTTTTAACGGATTCTTAAGAGCTTATATTACCTACTTAACAATTCGAGCTCTACTTTTACATCCGGATTACAATGAATTAACAACGCATTGTTGTCCGAAACAAAACAACAACAACAAACGGTAAACAGCTCGATGGCATCTTGCTGTATTATTTCAAAAACAAAACAATTTTTTATGCCTGAGTACAAAGCAAAAGTATTGCTCGTAGAGGATGATCCTACACTGAGCTATGTAGTAAAAGAAAGCCTCGGCAAAAATGGCTTTGATGTTGTTCATTGCACTGATAGCGAAACTGCATGGCAACAGTTTATGAAACACAATTTCGACATCTGTCTTCTTGATGTCGTACTTCCGAAAAAAGATGGTATGCACCTGGCAGCTCAGATACGCCAGAAAAATGAAAGTATTCCGATCTTATTGCTCACTTCCAAGAATATGGACGATGATAAAGTTGCCGGTTTCCGCAGCGGTGCCGATGACTATATCACCAAGCCGTTCAATATGCAGGAGCTCCTGCTCAGGCTTGAAGTATTCTTAAGACGTACTAAGAAAAACGAAGATAATACTCCCACCGAGTTCAGGCTCGGCGATCTTGACTTCGACTATACCAATCTGGTACTGCGAAACGAAAACGCTGAGTTCCAGCTCACCCAGCGAGAGGCCGATCTAATCCGATACCTGTGCATGAATGCCAACCGTGTACTGAAGCGCGATGAAATACTGCTCAATGTCTGGGGCAAAGATGACTACTTCCTCGGTCGCAGTATGGACGTGTTCATCACTAAGGTGCGCAAATACATCAAAACTCAGGAAGGTGTAGAACTGCAAACCATTCATGGTATAGGTTTCAAATTCATAAATTCAGCAGCCGCAGCATAACATACATTTACAAATAATAGCACCAAAGAGCATGCTGTCGCACAGGGTGCTCTTTTATTTTGTCAACTACTCTTCCCGAAAAGGTTAAACAAAAAAGCCCCCCGTGAACGGGAGGCTTTTCAATGGTTACTCTATCCATTTATTACTGCTTATTTACTTTAATGGTCTCCTGGTGTACCTTGTCACTGTATTTTACAAAGTAAACACCACCGGCCAGTTCGCTCATATTGATCTCAGAGATATTGTCTTTTACAGAGATGGTTTTAACTACTGATCCTGTAACGTCCGTTACTATTATCGAAGCATCACTACCCATTTCACCATTTGCAACAACGGTAAGTACGCCGCTAACAGGGTTAGGATAGGCATTTACACTAAATGCGCCATTGCCGCTTACAGTTGCTGAAACTACGGTGGTGTAAAACTCCTTGCCCGTTACATCAGTCATTTTCACACGATAGTAGTTCTTACCATCTTTCGGCGCGGCATCCCAGTAACTATAGCTTGAGGCTGATCCTTTGCCCTCCGCATTTCCTATGCCGGCAAAAGATCTGCCGTCAATGCTTCTTTGTATTTCAAACTTGTCGCCTGCAGTTTCTGAAGCGGTACTCCAGTCTATCCTGTTTCTGTTGCCTGCGTTTATGGCTGCGATCTTGTCTAGCTTGGAAGACAGTGGCCACTGACCCGTAGACGCTACGGTAAACGGAGAGAATGTTTGTATGCTATCAGCAAATGCAGAGAACAATGAGCCAAACGTTCCTGCCGGTGGGGCCGTGCTGGAGCTGGTAGTATATCCTATCCACATATTGTTTAGATAATGGGCTACATATACATTGCTTTGCACAAAGCCATTTATTTCGTCAACCGCATTCCAGTAAGGGGTCATATTTACTATCGACCCACCGTCCGTTGCTTCATCCACCATCCAGGTACGGTTCACAACCGGGTTGCTTACCATTATAGGGCTAATTCCGTAGCCGTCTTCATATACATTTTGCATTACCCTCACGTTATAGTCATCAGATGTGCCAAGATTTTCCAGCATGATGGGCGTATAAGACGTTGCATTTATACCCACATGGAAGGTTGCAGCGTCAGGATTACCGCCTACTCCCATATTTCTTCCTATTACCTCACCCGTATCGTTAGTCACGATGAAAGATGAGGCGCTGCCGCCTAAAGTTTGTACCGGTACATCCAATGTAAGGTCATAGCCCGCTAATATCACATGACCATTTACCAGGTTCAGGATACCTGTTACCGAAGCATTCCCATCCAGCATTTTCAGGCCTCCGCCATCAATGGTCAGGTTGCCATAGGCAACCGCCGGTATATTTTGTACGCTGGTACCGGAAAGAATGATACGGCCTGCACTTGGGTCAAATGTTCCGTTGTTAGTAATGTTTGATTTCAGTTCCAGCACATTGTTGGTTCCTGTAAACATTACGCTTGCTGATGGGTCTATTGTAAGGCTGTTACCTATGGCTGTTGGTATATCTACCAGCGGCATATTGGTCGGGCCTGTAGGTATCAGCACGTCCGTAGTTACTATCGGTATGGTTCCGCAGCTCCAGTTGTCCGGGTCAGACCATGCTGTGCTTGCTGAGCCATCCCATGTGTTATTCACATCCTCAACCACATTTGCAGAGCTGCTGGTTATCATTGGCGGACAGGTGCCCGATATCTCAACATCATACAAACCGGTCATTCCCGTTACGCTGCTTATAGTGAGTGTGCTGGTCTGAGTGCCGCTGTAAATGCTGTTGTCGCTTATGGGGTTGCCATTCATTCTCCATTGGTAGCTCAGGTTCGTTCCGGTTGCCCCTACAGTGAGGGTAGTTCCTACACCTGAGCAGGCGCTGGTTGCATTAGGCGAACTAACGATGGCAGGAGCATAATTCACCGTTACAGATGCTGTGCTCGTCATATCCGGTCCTGTTGCCATGCAGTTTATGTCATTCAGTGCTGTTACGCTATACGTGGTTGTTGTTGTAGGCGATATCGGCAAATTGTAAGTAGTATTTGTATTGCCCGCTACAGATATAGGAGTAGTACCGTCAGTATAGGTGAAATCCCACGGCCCCGTTCCCGTGAAGGTAAGGTCTATGCTGGTGTTGTCACCGTTACAGATTATAGAAGGACCATTGTTCGTTATTGTCACAGTAGGCCTTGGGTTAACAGTAACAGTTGCTGTTGCAGCGTAGTCACCGCTGTTGGCTATGCAGTTAACATCCGCCAGTCCCGTAATGCTATACATTGTAGTAATAGAAGGATTTACGCTGAAACTGTAAGGATTAGTGCTCGTGTTCACGTTAGTGGTGGTTGTGCCATCATAGTAGTCAAAGATCCACGGCCCCGTGCCTGTAAGGGCTATGTCTATATTTGTCGGCGTGCCGTCACACACAGTTGCTGCTCCATTTACGGTAGTAGTAGCTGTCGGCCTGGGCAAAATGTTCACAGCAGCGTTGGCGCTCGTTTGCTGTGCACACGCGGTTTGGGCGCCCATTACCACGTAGTAAGTTCCCGCGTCGGCAGGTGCAGTTGAACTGATATTCAACGATGCTGTGCCTGAACCGGTAATGGTGCCTATGTCACTCAGTGGGTTACCATCTTTATACCACTGGTAGCTGGTGGCGTTAGATGCTGATACATTCAGCGTTAGCGGACTGCCATCGCAAATATTATTTATTGCATTAGGCTGCAGTGATATGCTTACCGGCGGATTGATCGTCACCACGCTGTTGCCGCTGGTCACATTCGCACAGGGTGAGTTTGCTATTACCTCTACATAGTAGGTGCCTGCATCCGCACTGGTTGTTGCAGCCACATTGTAGGTGCTTGAGTTAGCGCCGCTTATCGGGTTGCTGTTCAGGTACCACTGGTAGCTTGCCGCATTGCTGGCGACGACACTTAAATTAAGAGGATCTCCCTCGCAAACGGTTTCGGCAACGGAGGGCTGTGTGCCTATAGATGCCGGATCATTCACGGTCACAGTTATCTGTCCGCAGCTGCCGTCAGGTGCGCAACCGCCGGTGCCGCGTACATAGTATGTTGTAGTTGTAGTAGGGTTTACACTGAGGGTGGCGCCAGTACCAGCTGATGTGCCTCCGCAGGAACCCGTATACCATGTCCACGCAGCTGAGGTATTCAATGTTCCTGTTGCTGTCAGTGTTGTGCCCGCTCCCCCGTTGCATATAGTTGATGCTCCCGCACTCACTGTCGGGGTAGTTGCCCCCGGTCCGTTGATCGTCCAGTTGGAGGTAGTGCCTGTTGTATGTTCAGGATCCAGCATTATATAATACTGTGTTCCCGCTGTCATCGAGAAAGTAACGGTCGTTGATGTGCCGAGCAGGTCATCTATCAAGGTCCATCCACTGTTGTTACAGCCTCCGGAAGCGACTTTAAAGAAATAATCTACATAACCGGTTGTGTTAGTATTCTGTGTTATGGTGTATGTTCCCGTTACAGTCGGGGTATAAGTATATAAATATTCCTTTCCGGGAGGTGCCCATGTTCCCAGTGCCCATGCGCCACTACCGGAAGCGATGGTTGTGGTGGTCGATCCACCGCAGGCCGACACAGCACCTATGCTCGCACACGGATTATACGGGGCTCCGTAGGTGATTGAAGTAGTACGACAACCGGTTCCCATCCCGCAGCTTGAGTTCGAACTGATATGAAAGAAAAGATTAGCATTAGATGGCGCCGTAAATGTCAGGGGAGTCGGACCATATGCCACAACCGTTCCATTATAAGTGCCGGTACGTACGGTAAAATAGTCAGCTGAGTTTGATGACGAAACAGTATAGGTGCCACCAGAAACAGGACTACTACCCTGCGAGTATTCGCCACCATAGTTGCAGGTCGTTATGGTATAGCTTTGCCCCAAAGTTGTTGGAATGGGGAAAGTACTACTGGGGTATTGATAGGTGAAGGTACATTGTGCATTAACTTTTTCTTGGTTAAAGAAGAGGAGCGAGAGAATGGCTACACCTCTAAATAAATGTTTCAATGAAAGCATAAAAATGGATTTTGGCAAGCTGAACAAAAAGGGCATAGACAGTGGATTTAATATGTATTAACTG
>CAMPKR010000028.1 GCA_946887345.1 uncultured Bacteroidota bacterium
ATACTGCATGTGTACGATCACTACGACGAGGCAAAACGCCTGGCAGCTAACGGAAGAGAGTTGCTTTTACAGGTAATGGATGTAAAACGGACAGGAAAAGAGGTTTTTGACATTTATAACGAGATATTAAATAACAGGCCCGGATATGTACAGGCATTTCAAAAGGCTGTTTGATGTACTGCTGGCGTTGGTACTGCTGCTTCTGCTATCTCCCCTGCTGATAGTGGTGGCCATCTACCTGTTCTGCGTACTGGATGAGAAGAAGATCCTGTTTATCCAGGAAAGGGTAGGTTTGAATGATCAGGTTTTCTCTGTCTTCAAGTTCAAGACCATGCTTGATACAAAGGATGAGCAGGGCAACCTGCTGCCTGATGAGCAGCGTTTGACTTCGGTGGGTTTGAAGCTGCGTAGATATTCCGTTGACGAACTGCCGCAGTTATTCAATGTGCTCAATGGCACTATGAGCTTCATAGGTCCTCGTCCCTTGCTGATCGAATATCTGCCTCTTTACAACGAGCGCCAGCGCCGCCGGCACGAGGTGCTCCCCGGTATTACGGGTTGGGCCCAGGTAAATGGCCGCAATGCTATTAGTTGGGAACAAAAATTTGAATACGACGTTTGGTATGTAGATAACATGAGCTTCTTGCTCGATATAAAAATATTCTGGCTGACTGCAATGAAGGTTCTGAAACCTGAAGGAATCAGTTCAGCCACGGCAGCGACCATGGAGCGCTTTACAGGAACAAAATAGAGTATGAAAAAGATAGCAGTATATGGCGCAGGTGGTCTCGGCAGGGAAATAAAAATGCTCATCGATCAGATCAATGAGCATACACCTTCTTACCAGTTCGTCGGCTTTTTCGATGACGGTAAGGAGAAGGACGCTATTGTAAATGGCTACCCCGTGCTTGGTGGACGCGATGACCTCAATGCCTGGCCTGAACCCCTGGGCGTTATCTATGCTATGGGCTACCCTGAAATAAAAAAACGCCTGCTCAATTATCTGAACAACGACAAAATATTTTTCCCTACGCTCATTTCACCTAACGCTTATATCGGGAAGGATGATGTGCAGATAGGAGAGGGCACTGTCATCTTTGCAGGATGCTCTGTTACGGTCAATATCCGCATAGGCAAACATGTAACGGTTAGTGTGCTGTCCACAATCGGGCATGACACGGTTATAGAAGACCTTGTTTCTCTAATGCCGGGTGTGAATATTTCGGGTGAGATACTGATACGCGAAGGTGTTTATATAGGAACGAATGCAAGCATTATTCATGGATTACAAATAGGAGAGTACACAACTATAGGTGCGGGTGCAGCGGTGGCAAAGTCTTTACCGGCTTATTGCACGGCTGTGGGCGTACCGGCTAAACCAATAAAATTTCACAACGTAGTAAACAACTAAAAAACAGGATATGCAGGAAAAGATCTGGCTCTCATCTCCCCACATGGGCGGCACCGAACGTCAATTCGTTCAGGAAGCATTCGATACTAATTGGGTGGCACCTTTAGGTCCCAATGTAAATGGCTTTGAAAAGGACCTGGAGTCTTATCTTGGTGATGGTGTCAATGTTGCTGCACTCAGTGCGGGTACTGCAGCGCTGCACTTAGGGCTAATTTTATTGGATGTGCAACCCGGCGATGAAGTCATCTGCCAGAGTATGACTTTTTCTGCTTCTGCAAACCCTATCGCTTACCTGGGCGCTACCCCGGTTTTTGTTGATAGCGAGCCCGAAACCTGGAATATGTCGCCGGAGTTCCTGGCCGCAGCTATTGAAGATCGCCTGGCTAAAGGCAAAAAGGTAAAGGCCATCATACCCGTACACCTTTACGGCATGCCGGTGAATATGGAGGAGATATCTGCTATTGCAAAGGCATATGGCATCCCTGTATTGGAAGATGCTGCCGAAGCCCTCGGTTCATCCATTAATGGCAAAATGTGCGGCACCTTCGGCGATATATCAGCCCTTTCCTTCAATGGTAATAAAATAATAACTACCTCGGGTGGGGGTGCACTTGTGGCCCACGACGCAGCAATAGTTGAAAAATCACGTTTTCTTTCCACCCAGGCCCGTGACCAGGCTCCTCACTACGAGCACTCTCATATAGGGTATAATTATCGTATGAGTAACATTTGCGCCGGCATCGGCCGTGGCCAGATGGAAGTATTACAGCAAAGGGTGGAGCGCAGGCGCGCCATTTACGACTGGTACAGGCAGGAAATGGAAGGCATGCCGGGCATTAGTTTTGTGGCAGAACCGGAAGGTTATTACAGTAATCGCTGGCTGACCACCATCCTTATTGACCCCGAAAAGGCAGGCGGACTTACCCGCGAAACCCTCAGGTTAGCCTTTGAGGCTCGGAATATTGAGTCACGCCCGCTCTGGAAACCAATGCATATGCAGCCGGTTTTTGAAAAATATCCCTATTTTGGTAACGGACTTTCTGAAAAACTGTTCGAACAAGGTCTTTGCCTGCCTTCCGGCTCCAATCTTACGGAGGCCGATCTGGCTCGCATCAAGGCTGTTTTACAGGATTGTGGCTGCCTGGCAGTATAAAATGCGGGGTACTATAATTTCTGAATTTTTCAGATTATCTTTAACCAAAACTTTTTTTACATGACCAAAAAGTTATTACTTGCTCTGCTGGGTTTATTTATAGGAGGGCAGGCTATGGCACAGTATGGCAACTATAGGTATGATTACCAGAGCTATTTCCCGCCCGATAAGAGATATAAGGTTAGGTATTATTTCGACGATTTTAAGGCTTATGCTAATGTTGGGGTAGGCTATGCCATACCCGGTGTCAGGGCTACGAACGTTATCGTGGGGGTTCCTTACGCGGGTGGCGTAACGGCCGGCAATACCTTCAATCAGCCTCACAGGGTTTCTTTCAACTCAGGGGTACGTGCCAATATCGCGCTTGGGTTCATGTTTAATCACTACGTAGGTTTCGAAGTTGCGGGTAACGTCGGCCTTATGAGCGATAAGTACACGATGACCCTCGCCGGAAACCAAACCAGCGGTTATGGTACCGATGTAGAAGTCACTGCATATTCCAAATACTCAAGCATGGTGACACCTCAGTTGGTATTCCACTATATTACCGGCGTCAGGTCTCACATCTATGCCAAAATTGGCGCAGCAATACCGTTTATGAGCGATATCACTTATGAAGGTGAAACGCGCGAAGTGGATGCGCTTGGCAATAGTATTTTCTACAATTCTACCTCCGTGGTTACTCCGGAGATGTTCATTGGTGTTTCCGGTACTATTGGCGGCTATACTATGATCAACAAGAATTTCCGCCTGTATCTGGACGTAAACTATGTTTCTATGAGTCTCTACGCTAAAGAGATCGCTGTTAAAGAATACAAAGTGAACGGCCAGGATGCCATCAACAGCATTGCTGCAGAAGAAATAAAGGTTACCTACAATACAAGGCCTGCTTCCGGCGGCGCTGCAATATCTAAGTTCGTAATTCCTTATTCTACGCTCAGCATCAACCTGGGTATGTCATTCAGGCTCTAAATAATAGATAATATATTTTGAGGCTGCCCGTAATTTACAGGGCAGCCTTTTCTTTTTACCTTAATTTGCATAACTTAATTACCTGGTGTTCAGTTTTTTACAGCGATGAAAAGGTTCTTTCGTGTCTTAGGTCATATTGTTTGCTGGTTGGTTTTGTTTTCACTGCCTACCATGTTCCGTCCGCACGGTCCCCTTACCTCCGGTCTCGATGTATTCAACGATATTTTTACGGGTCCAAGGCTGCCGAATAATATTCTCCTCGTCGCAGTTTTCTATATCAACTACTATCTCATCATTCCCCGCTTCTATTTCCAGAAATTCTATCTTTTTGTTACTGCGTTTGTGTTGATAGCATTTGCTGCCCTTTTCTACGTCAACTACAACATCACCATAAATATGGAGCAGAAGATGCTGGCAGCAGGCGGTTCACCGGGTATACCACAGGCAGGTTACAATACTGTTCAGAATACTTTCCGATACCTGGGCCCCGACTACAACCTGTTTATGCTCATCATTGTTCTTGTACTCTCGTTCTCCTTCCGCATTTACGGCCAGATGAGAAAGTTGAATAATGAAAAGCTCAATACCGAAATTTCATTTCTTAAGGCCCAGATCAATCCTCACTTCCTGTTCAATACACTCAATAGCATTTACGCGCTTACACTTTCTAATTCAGAGTCGGCTCCCGAGGCAGTTGTTAAGCTGTCAGGAATCATGCGTTACGCTATCAGTGACACGGCAAAGGAACTCGTATCGATAGAACGTGAGATAACCTATATTAGTAACTACATCGATCTTCAGAAACTTCGCACCGGCGGTAATGTGAAGATCGATAGCCAGATAAAGGGTAGCGCTTCAGGCAAGCTTATAGCTCCCTTCATTCTCATTCCTTTTGTTGAAAACGCCTTTAAGTACGGCATCAATCCCGAGGAAGAATCTGATATACAGGTAAATATCTGGCTGGACAAGAAGAAAGTGATGATGGGCGTACACAACAAAAAAGTATTTATCCGTAAGGACAAAGAAACCGGGACAGGACTTGGTATACAAACAACTATACAGCGCCTGCAAATGGTTTACCCCGGCAAGCATAGCCTCACCATCGACGACAACGAAAAGAACTTCAACGTATCTTTAGAGATAGAACTGGCATGATAACATCAATTGCGATAGACGATGAACCTTTGGCCTTAAACGTAATCCAGGCCTTTTGTAAAAAGATTGAAGGTGTAAAGCTGCTCAATAGTTTTACAGAAACTACTGCTGCCTTAAATTTCCTGAAAGAAAATCCTGTTCAGCTCATTTTTCTCGATATCAATATGCCCGCAATTTCGGGAATTGAGTTCATCAAGCTGGTGCCAAAAGATACTATGGTGATCTTTACCACTGCTTACAGTGAATACGCCGTAGAGGGGTTTAATCTCAATGCTATCGACTTTCTGCTGAAGCCCTTCGATTTCAACCGCTTCAGCTCAGCTATTGACAAAGCTATCGACTTTTATCGTTTTAAATTGCAGTCAGCCCAAACCCAGCATCTCTTCATCAAGGTCGACTACAGCGTAATGAAAATCGAGATGGCCGACATAGAATACATAGAAGGCCTGGACAACTATCTTAAAATCCACCTCGTAGATAAGAAATCAGTCATGGCTCGCATGAGTATGAAGTCCCTGATGGAAAAGCTGCCGGAAAAAGACTTTATTCGCGTACACCGGTCTTATATTATTCCCTTTGCCAAGGTAAAAGCCGTCCGCAACAAAACCATTTATCTCAAGAATATTGAAATACCTGTTGGCGCCAACTATGTAGACCAGGTCTCCCAGCTTTTCAAGAATACATAAGGGCAAAAAAAAAGGTGAGGCTATGCTCACCTTAAAAATGTTATTATCGGTCAGTCCGGTTCACAACAGTACCTTACTGCCTTACGCACAGCATTGCGTCCTTTGTATAAGTATTGTATATCTGGAAACCATTGCTGGCTTCATGCTGGTCTATATCACTTTGCTTCATGTCGCACAGCTGCGTCGTATCTACCTTTATGATAGTCGGCGTCGTGTCCGTTGAGTTGTAAATATACCTTTGAGTACACCTCCAGCAAAATGCAGGATCAGGTGGTTGACGGCAGGCTGACATGGTGGCCAATAATCCCAAAGCGTATATTAATTTTTTCATATTTCTTGCTCTCTATGCTAAAATCAGTCCAATTTAAGAAAAATATTGATTGCTAGGTAGATACCCGTCATTATTGCTTAAACGGACTGCTTTCGGGCTTGGTGGCCTGAGGTGAAAATCCGGGTGATTTTTAGTTCAGCCATAGGCTTGTCCTTGGGCTCTTACTAATTTCCAGTATCAAACTGGACTTATGAAACACTTACTTTTCCTGGCCGTGTTATTAACCTGCGCTTCAATGGCCACCGCTGAGCCGGAACGTAAAGCACTCATCGGGGTCTACGGTAAGTTCTCTGACAGGGGCATGGCGGTCGATACTACCTTACCCTCCGGTACCATGTACGATTTGGGCCTCCAAAAAGGAGATACCTTGCTACGTGTAAATGACCTCGCCGTAAAAGAAGCTGCGGACTTCAATAGATATGTTTCTTCCATACGCACCAATGATAAAGTAAGCATCGAGTTTAAGAGGGGTAGCAAAACGATAAATCGCTCCGGCAAGGCCGTCATGCGTCCTTTCGATAAACTGAAAAATGGCGAAGTGATCTACGATTGGGCTAAACTGGATAATTGCAGGCTCCGCACCATCATCCGCAAACCCAAAGGCAATTCCGGAATGCCCGCCGTTCTCCTTATTCCCGGTTATACCTGCAACTCGGTAGACAACTACGGCCAGGGCTTTACTTCCAAACTGATCGCTACATGGATCAATGCAGGTTTCGTAGTTGTTACTATTGAAAAGACAGGTATGGGCGATAGCTACGGCTGTGTCGATTGCGTTGACGCAGACCTTTTAACAGATATCCGCGTGTTCGACCTGGGCTATAAGTACATGGAAGACCTTCCTTACGTTGATAAGAACAATCTCTTCATCTGGGGACACTCAATGGGGGGTGTAATTGCTCCTATTGTAGCGGAGAATCACAAGCCTCGCGCTGTTGTTCCTTTTGCTACAGTGTACCGTCCCTGGTCAGAATTTCTCCTGGAGATGCACCGTGTTCAGGCTCCTCTTGATGGCAAGACTTATGCTGAAACAGAGGACTTCGTTCGCCTCATGCAAAAAGTATATTACGAGTACTTCCGGCTTAAAAAATCTCCCGCCGAACTATTTCAAAATCCTGAGTACAAAGCTATCGTAGCTGCTGAACTGGAATACAAACCCGGTGCTCAGCACATGTGGGGCCGGCACTGGCGTTTCTGGCAGCAGCTGGACTCCGTAGATCTCGCGCGTTCATGGATGAACGTAGATGCAAAAGTCCTTTCGGTCTTCGGCGGTGCTGACTATATCGCCTGCTCCCGCTTGGAGCATGAATTGATAGTCCGTACGGTCAACAGCACCCATCCCGGCAACGCGGAATACCTGGAGATCCCCGACGTAGATCACCTTATCACCCGCAACCCCGACTGGAAAAGTGCTCACCAAAACATCAGCAACACTGCCTACCGGGACGCCAACTTCCACCAGGGTTTCGCCGATAAAATAACTGAATGGATGTTGGCTCAAGTCAGGAAATAGATATTCCCTAACTTTATAAAACCCTGCACCTGGTTTTAACGTATATGTTCTTATGAAAAAGATACTCATTGCTGTAGCAGCCCTATTGTCGATATACTCAAATGCTCAACCCGTGCCAAAGAGGGTAGTGGTGGAGCATTTCACTAATACCTACTGCCCTCCCTGCGCCACGCGGAATCCAAACCTTTATACTAATCTCGCAGTACATCCCTCGGTGTACCATATGTCCTATCACCCCAGTTCTCCATACCCGTCATGCACCTTGTACCAGCACAACCCCTCAGAGAATGATGCACGAACCAACTACTACGGCGTCTATGGCTCTACTCCAAGAATAGTCATCCAGGGGGCGGCTTACCCTGCCAATGTCAACTTTGCCGATACAGCACTGTTCACATCTTCTATGGGCCAGCTAACGCCGTTCGATATGACGGTCTCGCTTACTCAGCTAAATGCTACCACGCTGAGAGTGGTACTCACTATCTATAAAGAAGACACGAGTTCACTCAATACCGCAGAAATATACGGTGTAATAGCCGAGGACACGCTTATGTTCACCAGCAACAACGGAGAGCCCGCGCACTACGACGTATTTCGCAAAGCTATCTGGTCTGCCAATCCACAGAGCACTCCGCTGCCGGCAATGGTCAACACCTCAGTAAGTATGATGCAGGATATCACGATCAACAATGCCTGGGATCTTTCCAAAGTTTTTGCCATGGTCATGCTGCACAATGGAACAGACGTCATTCAGGTTGCTAAGTCTGCTGGTCTTCCGCTGACTAGCGGCAACGTACCTATGGGATCTCTTATCTCTATCTATCCCAATCCAGCAACTGAACTCATCACCATTGTTGGGGTTGAAGAAGGCACGGAAATAGAAGTGAAAGATTTGAATGGCCGTTCCGTGTTACAGCAATCTGCTGCCCCAGCCAACGAACAAGTTGATATCACAAGCCTCACTTCCGGTTTATACATTTTGACGGTAAGTTCAAAGGGAAAAACTCAACATTTCAAACTGCTTAAACAATAGAAAAAACTGGTCTAAGCATCTGCTTAGACCGGCAACAGCGCAAGTATTTACTTGCAATTCATCCTGTTTACTTATTCTTCCCGCTCAGCATCGGCACAAAAGAGAAATCACCCAGTTCTTCCTCGTGCACATTGCCATCCTTGTCCTTGGTAATGCGCATCATCTTCTGACCGTTATCATCGCCCACGGGTATCACTGCAATGCCGCCAGGCTTCATTTGCTCTATCAGCTTCGGAGGTATAAAAGGCGCAGCTGCAGTCACTATCACCTTATCAAAAGGTGCGAAAGAAGGTAGCCCCTCGTATCCGTCACCATAAAAGCGTTTTATGTTCGTGTACTTTTTCAGGAAGAAGAATTTGCCCACGAAGTCATATAGCGCCCTTTGTCTTTCTATAGTGTATACTGTAGCACCCATTTCAGCCAACACGCATGCCTGGTAGGCACTGCCCGTGCCAATTTCCAGCACCTTGTCAAACTTTTTGATCCGTAAGAGTTCCGATTGATAAGCTACAGTATAGGGCTGCGATATAGTTTGGTTAGAAAGTATCGGGAATGCCCGGTCTTCATAAGCCTGTCTTTCAAAGGCCGGGTCCAGGAAGAAATGCCGGGGAATAGCCTCTATTGCACTAAGTACTTTTTCATCTTCTATACCTTTTTCACGAAGTATCTGTACCAGTTGCTTCCTTAGTCCTTTCTGTTTATACGTATCTTCTCTTTCCTTGCTGTGTAGCATAATGCAAAGTTACGACAGCAAAATGCAAATAAAACTTGTAATTAAGAAGGAAGCAACAGTCCCTAACTTATCCACATTACTTGAGGTTAACGGCCAAGCCAAAGCCCAGTCCGCCGTTGGGCATAGCCATCGGCTTCATTCGCAACGAAATATCGGGGCTTACATCAAAGTTCTTCAGATGCGCAAATACTATGGCATCCATTACTTGTATCATATAGCCCAGCGAGGTGAAAAGTACCGTCAGGTCCAGCCATTCTTTGTACTGGTCCTGTAGCTGTTTAAGCTCATCCTGTCCGTATATTTCTGTGCTGATGGTATTAGGGTCATCATCTATTGTAGCTATATAAGCTGTGCGGTAAGTATTGTACTGTTTATAGTTGTAATTAATAAAATACCCTGCAACAGCAAATGCGCCGTATATCACCGGTATCTTCCAATACTGCCTGTTGTACAACTGTCCTGATCCCGGGAGCATTGCAGAGTATAATCCAGCCTTTTTCGGGTTAGGTTGAAAAGGCACCTTCTTTGCCGCGGTGTCAGCCCCGTTATCTTTTGATGTCGCATTGCCTAAGGAAGCACCAGTCATAGAGCTGCTATCTTCCTGTGCAAACGAAACTGTACCTGCTATGCAAGCAACAATAAAACAGACTAAAGTGAAAATTCTCTTACCCATTTCTAATGTCGCCAAAGTTAATCTAAATCGGCCAACAACCGATAACCCTTGGTGCCGGAGGAATGCCGCGTTAACATGTGCGATAACGAAGGGGCTACAGCGGATGGCAGCCCGGCATAAACAAAAGCCCCCGAAAACTCGGAGGCTTTTTAAATTATATTATGAATGGCTTATTTCATGCCTGTTCCCATATTCACCCTCATCGTCGGTTTGTTCATATCATTAATGATATTCACTGTCTCAGAAAGATAGATGTCTTTCTTCAGGCGCTTCATCCAGTCTTCATTCCTCTTTATATTCACAGAGTCAGAATTGATTTTCGCCAGGTCCTCAGCTGGGTTGATCAGTGCCAGTGGGGTAGCATTCTTTTCCTGTTCTTCTACTTTCTTCGACATGGCATTGGCTTCTTCCAGTTCCTTGCGATAGTTCGCCTCGTTCAGGGAATGCACATCATTGTCCTTTTGTTTCTTCACGCGTAGCGCACTTTCTTCTATCAGTGCAAATGCCGGGTTTGTTGCTGTGCGTTTCTTACTTGCTTCAGCCAGGGCAGCAACATTTACCGGGTGCTCATAAGGCTTGTATTTGGCAGCGGGTATCTCATCCCATTTCAGGGCCGCTTTGTCACTGCGTTCACCTACGTCTATATACTTATACACGTCAGGGAAAACGATATCCGGCGTTACGCCTTTCAGCTGGGTAGAACCACCGTTTATACGGTAGAATTTCTGCACGGTCAGTTTCAGGTGGCCTATCAGGGCAGTGCTGGTTCCGTCGCTGCTTGCAGCTATAAGCTGCCTGGTCACATTATCAACTTCGTCATCCAGCGGAACTACTTTTTGTACCGTGCCTTTACCATACGTTGGTGTACCTACTATAATGGCGCGTTTGTAATCCTGCATAGCCGCTGCCATAATTTCAGATGCTGACGCACTACCAGTGTTCACCATTATCGCCAGCGGACCGTCATAGAGCACCCCGCGTGCATACCTGTTGGGGTCAGAGTAAGTATGTGCCATCGATGCACTGCTCTTCACCTGCACTATTGGTCCTTGTTCTATAAAGAGGCCGGCCATATCCACCACATCCTGCAGGGAACCACCACCGTTATAACGAAGGTCCAGGATAATGCCGGTCACACCTGCATTCTTCAGTTTTTCCACTTCTACTGCCACGTCCTGCGCACAGGCTCGTCCGCCGTTAATGCCGCCAAAATCCGCATAGAATTCAGGCAGGTATATATAGCCCACGGGTCCGTTGTCGCCTTTTATGATCATCGATTTGGCATAGGTCTCTTCACGTTCTACCTTGTCACGGATGATAGGTATCACTTTAATGCTGCCGTCAGGTTTTTTCACTGTCAGGCGTACTTCGGTTCCTTTTTTTCCTTTTATTTTGGTGATGACTTCATCTATTTCCATCCCCTGTATGTCTACAGGTTCGTCAGCACCCTGGGCTACTTTCATTATCAGGTCCTGTGCTTTCAGTTCACCTTGCTTCTGTGCAGGTGTTCCGGGCAGTATCTCTACTATGCGCACGCCGTCATCTTCTTCTCTCAGTTGCGCGCCTATGCCGTAGAAAGCGCCCGACATCATTTCGTCGAAGTTCTTCTTTTGCTGTGGCGGCAGGTAGTCAGTATGCGGGTCTTCCACACCTGCTATTGCATTCACGAATAGGGTGAAGCGGGTATCTTCTTTCATGTTGCGGAGGCGCTTAAAGTAGCGCTCATGCACCTTAGCTACACTTTTACGGGCATCTTCTTCCAGTTCTTTATCGCTCTTAGGTGGTTCTTTCTTGGTTACTTCTTCCTTCTTTTCGTCACCATCCACTTCTTTGCCTTCCTGTGCTTTTTTCAGCTCTACATATTTCTGAAGCACTCGGTACTTCATATAGGTCCTCCAGCGCTCTTTCAGTGCTTTATCATCTGCTGCATAGGCTATCTTGTCAGCGTCCAGTTGTATCTGCTCATTGCCCGTAAAGCTATAAGGCTTCTCCAGCATTTCTTTGTAAAAGCTTTCCACTACATCCAGCCTCTTGTTGAATGTTTCAAACAGCTGGCTGTAGAAGTTAATGTCATTAGCATTTATCTCGTCGTCTATCTTAAACTCGAACTTGCTAAGTTCATCTATATCCTTTTGGGTAAAGAACCGCTTGTCGTAGTCCAGCTGCTTGATCAGCGAGTGATAAACCTTGGTCGAAAAAGAGTCGTTAATGTCTCTCGGTGTGTAGTGCTCGTCCTTTATTTTCTTCATTACGGTCTGTAGCACCAGTTCTTTCTTCTTGTCTGTGTTCTCATCGGCACCGCTGTATTTAAAAGAGAAAAAGGTGGCAAGTGCACCTAGTATCAACAGCGGTATCAATATCTTATTCTTCATGAATTCCAACATATTCTGCTTTATTATTAAACCTAAACAAATGTAACTTATTTACTGTTAAGAAAACGATAATCAAAAAGCACGCCATCGGCGCAAAAAGGGGTATTTTCTCATCTTACCTTAACTTGCATTCCCGTATGAGTCAAAAGTTAGTTTTTTACCACGACCTGGGTAATATCGAATATGGTCGCGCCTGGGACTTGCAGGATGTTTTTATGCAGGAAAATCTGCGTAAAAAGTCCGCTTGGTTCAGTAGCGCAGATACCGAAAGAAAGGCTGAATTGGATACGATTAATTATTTCCTTTTCTGTGAACATCCGCACGTTTATACCATTGGCAAAAGTGGCCACATGGAAAACTTACTTGTCAATGACACGAGGCTGAAAGAACTTAACGTTTCTTTTTATAAAACAAATCGGGGAGGGGATATCACCTATCACGGCACCGGGCAAATAGTAGGTTATCCCATCCTTGACCTGGAGCATTTTTTCACCGATCTGGGCAAGTATATGCGCTGCCTCGAGGAGGTAGTAATTAAGGTAATTGCACATTATGGCATTGCTGGCGACCGCCTACCGGGTTCAACGGGTGTCTGGCTCGAACCCGGCACGCCGCGTGCACGCAAGATATGTGCTATGGGCGTGCGCTCCAGCCGCTGGGTAACTATGCACGGCTTCGCGCTCAATGTAAACACCGACCTGAAATACTTTGACTATATCGTGCCCTGCGGCATAACCGATAAAAGCGTAACTTCAATTAGTAAAGAACTGGGACGCACAGTTGACGAACAAGAGGTGAAGGATCTCATACTCAAAGAGTTTGATGAAGTGTTTGGCACGAAAATGTTAGCTATGCTTCCGGGGCAATTAGCACAAATCGCATCCTTCATACCCGTTGAAAAAGAACATAACATACAAGTGGGGAACTGATTACCTTACCATCGATCTCGGTGATCAGACCGAGCCCCGCATACAGGCCCTTTTCTGGGGTGAGTTCCTGTTTACCATAGGTATGGCTACTATTATTTTAGTTAGTTCCTTTCCTATTAAGTCTGGTTGGATCAGCACCCCGATAGCTATTTTCTCGGCAGTACTTTATATCCTTGCGTCTTACAGGTTTCTGCAGCGCATGTTCATCCGCGAAAAGATTGTGCTGAGTGACTTAGGTATTACATTGGTCAGGAAAACAATTTTCGCTAATCGTGCCCGCAGTTTTGAGTGGGAGAATATCAGCCCCCTGTACTATTACTCTGGTTACAATAAAACTGCCCATCCGCTTAAAGGCCATTCGTTCGATTACTTCGGATTTGAAACCCACGAACACCTTGTTCAGAAACTCCATCATGAAGGCAATCTATACTTTAATTACGAGGGCTATCCCGTTCATTTCGCACGCGGAGTCTATTCATGGCATGCAGAGGATATGGTCTACATGATGAAGCTCTTCGCCGGCGCCAACCTCCGCCTCGGTCCTGAATGGAAACAACTCCTCAGGTCCCAGCAGGTCGACGACGAATAAAGAGAAATCCAAATCACGACTCGTCGTTG
>CAMPKR010000029.1 GCA_946887345.1 uncultured Bacteroidota bacterium
GATTAGAAAGAATGTTTCAGCACATCTTAATTCTTTAAGTGCCTGGATAAGCAGGATTAGTGATTTTTCTACCCAGGAACAAACCAAGCTGGTAGAAGAGCAAGCAAATCGTTTGTTAAATTTTGGAGGCAGCTTTTTAACAGGTGCTGCGGGCTCTGTATCATCTACACTGGTATTTATAGGCTTGCTTCCTATATACATTTACCTTATCCTGTTTTATAAAAACTTGCTGTTACGTTTCGTTTTTTTATGGTTCCCTGAAGAAAACCATCCAAAAGTGCGAGAGGCAATGCTTGAAACCAAGGTTATTATTAAAAGCTACTTATTAGGACTTTTGATTCAAATTACTTACGTAACAATATTGCTTGGAGGTATTTTACTGCTAATAGGAATAAAACATGCATTGTTAATAGCTGTAATCTTCGCCTTTCTTAATCTGATACCTTATGTTGGAGCGCTTATTGGCAATGTGATTGGAGTACTTTTAACACTTACCTCATCTGAGTAAGTGTGGCCTATTTTAGCAGTACTCTGAACTATAGCTTTTGTACAGTTTTTGGATAACAATATTTAAACCACTGACTATTAAGTCAGTCAAACATCAATTGAATCGTTAATTAAATTTTTGAAGCACAGTAAATGAAAAAGATCTTAAGTGTAGCCATTGCAGCCCTGCTCCTTTCAGCACAGCCCGCGTTGGCACAGAATGATGCGAAGGCAAAGACGATCCTGGAATCAGTAAGTAAGAAGATTAATTCACTCAAATCATTAAAGGCAAATTTCGCCTTGATCCTCGCAGGCCCTAACGGAAAAGCAAGAGACACCAGGAAAGGTACTTTTACTATGAAGGGCCAGAAATATCGTGTGACACTGGACAGGCAGGAAATAATGAGTGACGGTAAAACCATATGGACATATATGAAGGATGCCAACGAAGTGCAGGTGAGCAGTTTCAATCCTGATGAACAAACGCTTTCTCCTGCAAAGCTCTTCACCAACTTCTACGACAAAGAATATGCTTACAAATACAAAGGAGTAAGAAAAGTAGGTACTAAGAATTGCGATATCGTTGAAATGGTTCCCAACAGCAAATCAAAACAATTCAGTAAAGTAGAGCTGGCCATTGACCAAAAGACGAGCACCATCGTTGGCGGTAACGTATGGGAAAAGAACGGTAACAAATACGAGTACCAGATCAGCAATTTCACAGCCAACCCCGCTGTGCAGGATACCTACTTCGCCTTTGATAAGAAAAAGTACCCCGGCGTAGAGGTCGTAGATCTTCGATAAACTAAAAGGCATAAGAACATACGTAAAAGCCGCTCTCCGAGCGGCTTTTATTTTTTGAGCGTCGTCGTTGCGTGCCGCAAATGGAGTCAAGTTGAAAGAAAGTATCAATTGCCGGCGCGGCGTGGCAATCTCACGGTGCGTTCTTGCGGTATAGATAGGAACTCAATATTCGGCTAATCACTCGATGTACCCAAATCCGGTTCAGACAAACTCACCCAACACCTTCACCACCTCCCCTATCGGCAACCCCATCACGCTATAGTAGTCACCATCTATCTTCTCTATTCCTATCACGCCTATCCATTCCTGTATGGCATATGCTCCTGCTTTATCAAAAGGCTTATAATTCGCAACATAGTGCTTTATCTGCTCAGCAGTAAGTGAACGAAAATGCACCTCAGTTGTTACAGACAAACTCCGCTGCTTATCCCCCTTCTGTATACACACACCGGTCACTACCCTGTGTACTCTTCCCGAAAGTCTTGAAAGTATATACTCGGCGTCCGCCGCATCTGTTGGCTTGCCCAATATGTCTCCGTCCAACAACACCACGGTATCTGCAGCCACTATGATAGCACCAGGATAATTAGCTTCTATCGCAGCAGCTTTTTTCTTAGCCAGGTACTCCGGCACATCCTCACCGCGCATACCGGGCGGATTGGTCTCATCAACATCAGCTATCACTATTTCAAATGCTATTTCCGCCGCTTCCATCAACTGCTTTCTCCTTGGCGACTGTGATGCAAGTATTATCTTATCCATTGGTTTGTATATAGTAAATGATCAATGAACCAACTCCTGTTATCATAATAAACTTCAGATTGCGGCTGGCTTTTGCATAGTGCTCTGTTGTTGCTTTATTGTTCACTGTTATTATCCACCAGGCAAGCGGCAGTACCACAGCCGCGATCATATAGATACCCAGCGGCATCCATCCTGCATCCAGCAATCGTATCGATCCAACTATTAATGGCGTTATAGCCAGGAGTCCCAGCACCTGGGTAAACCTCGCTGAGCGGAGCAAACCCCATTTTATCGGCATGGTGATACAACCTTCCTCCGCATCACCTTTATAGTCTTCCATATCTTTTACTATCTCCCGCATCCATGTAAGCATAAAGGCAAAGAATGTATAGACGCCCAGCACCCAAACAGGGTTCAGTTCCCAGCCTTTCGATATTACCAGGAAGTACTTTTCCAGCAGGTAACGATGCATCGCAGGCTCGTACAATATCAACGTGAACATCGTGAGCGCAGTAAGCAGGGCCACTACTACATTACCTATAATGAATTGTCTCTTAAATGAAGCAGAGTAGAACCAAAGAAGTACAGTACAGAACACTTGCAATATAAGCCACTCATAGTGTCCCGCTTGTCTCGCCACATAAGCCGCAAGACCAAGGCCAACTATATTCAACACAGTATGTGCTATGATGCCATACCTGCGCGGTATACGCTTCTCCAATACCATCTTCTCGGGCCTGTTGATTATATCGATCTTTACGTCAAAATAATCGTTGATGATGTAGCCAGCAGCGGCTATTAATACTGTAGAAAGAGAAAGACAAAGGAAATTGCTGAAACCCAGCAGCAGTGGTTCCTGCGCATACTGTTTCATCGGCAGCAGCACACAAAACCATGCAAGCAACTGCGTACAGAAAACGATCAGCAGGTTTTTCCAGCGTATTAGTTTTAACCAGGCCATTTCAGTTGAAAATGTAATTTCAATTGACAGTACACCGCTTTGCGCTTCCTTTGCGCTGCTTAGCGTCCTTTGCGTTACGACTTTCGCAAATATTTGGGTTCTGCTAGAACCGATCAGGAATTTTCTCTACCCAATTCCAAATTCTCAATTCCAAATTCCCAAAAAAACTAGGGCTTCCAGTTTCCCGGGTCCAATCTCCACTGCCCGAAAGTCTCCTTCTGCTCGGTAGCCAGCAGGCTCTGCTCCTCAGCCACTTCCATAAGGGCACCATAGTTACTGATGGTTTTCAGTGGTACACCTGCTTTCTTAAAAGCCTCGTCCGCCACCGGGAAGCCATAAGTAAACAATGCACACATACCAATCACTTCACCACCCGCAGCACGCAGCACGTCCACAGTTTCCAGGCTGCTCTTCCCTGTAGATACCAGGTCTTCTATCACTACTATCTTCTGGCCCTTTTCCAGCACACCCTCTATCTGGTTACCCATACCGTGCTCTTTTGGTTTAGAGCGCACATATATAAAAGGCAGTTTCAGCAGGTCAGCCGCCATCACACCATGAGGAATACCCGCAGTAGCAACCCCGGCTATCACTTCTGCATCGGGGAAATGCTCCAGGACCATATTAGCCAGCTCACTTTTCACAAAATCACGTACATGCGGATACGACAACACCTTACGATTATCGCAATATACCGGCGACCGCCAGCCCGATGCCCAGGTATAGGGGTTTTGCAGGTTGATTTGCAAAGCCTTAATTTGCAGCAGCTTTTCGGCGAAATGTTTTGGAGTACTCATACGGGCTCAAACCTACGCCAAATAGGCAAGTTTACAAACTTCAACGTATGTCCTTTGCGCAAAAAATATATTACAATAACAAGCCGCTTATCCTTACTGACGATAGTATGGAATTTATAAAGGAACATACCATTGCTGCGGGCTATATGCTTTTTACAGGCGCCTTCATCCGTAATTTCCGCCTCGCTGTCCAGCACCTGGAAAAGATCACTTCCCTCGGTGCCATTATCGAAGACGATTCTGAAAAATCCCTGCAAAAAGAATTGTATAATTTATATAATCCCATAGCAGCAGGCGGTGGTGTGGTGTTTAATGAGGACGGGGCGGTTTTGATGATCTACCGCAGGGGCAAATGGGACTTGCCGAAGGGTAAATGCGACGAAGGCGAGGAGATCGACTATTGTGCCCTTCGCGAAGTGAGCGAAGAGACAGGCCTGCAGCAGCTCACCCTCGGCGAGAAAGTCTGCGATACGTTCCATGTCTATTCTCAAAATGGTCAAAGCCTGCTGAAGTGCACCACCTGGTTTGCCATGTACGGAACCAGTCACGAAAAGCTAACACCGCAAAAAGAAGAGAACATCCTGGAAGCTAAATGGATACATCCATCACAAATGGGACCCGTTGTTTTCAAGTCCTACGAAGCCATCCGCGAAGTTTTGCATCAGGCAGGTGTTAAGTGGTAAAATTCGCAAATTTAAAACAACCTAAACAGGTCTGAGAAATGTGTTAAATATTCTGAGGATAATGATCTGTGTATCTATCGCTCTATAAAAGATCACATACGGGAAACCTTTGACCAATTTATAACGCACCTCATTATACGCAAAAGATGCTGCCAATGGATGTTCAGCTATCTTGTCAATTGTGGCGGTTACAGTCGAATGGAATTTTTGACCTAGCTTGTTGCTTTATCTGAATAATACTCAATACCCTGTAAAATATCGCTTACAGCAGCAGGTGTGACTTTAATTGAGGACTGCATCAGCCGGTTTTCAATTGGGATTTTGCGCTATTCCAGTCCAGCAAGTATTGGGGATCATTATTGATCTTCTCAAGCTCTATATCCACTAGCCTCTTTTGCTCTTCCGTGATAATAAAGCTCTCCTTGGGTTCGTCTATCTGGATGAACCCTAGATTTTGAAGCAATTCCATGAAGAAATGCAACTTCCCGTCTGGGATATGAAGAGTGACCTGTTTCGTCCTGCGAATTTAAGCAAAAATTCCGACCAGTTTGATGGTCTACAGCGTAACTATATCCAAAGCCATCCGCGAAGTTTTGCATCAGGCAGGTGTTAAGTGGTGATCAGAACAATACACTTACAGGAATAGGGACATTGCTGCCCAGATCAAGATAACGACCTCAACTGTGATTAAATCGCTTCTATTGTTCTTACAAATACTCTGAACTATGAGGTCAAGCACTAAAAGAAGCAACCCTAAACCAAATAGACCGATCATGTAAACTACACCCCAGCCTCCATCAGACGAAAGTGTTTTGTAATTCAACCATCATATGCAGCGCTTAACTATTGTTATTGCCCGCCCTTCCGTTTTTTAACGGAAACGAAAAACATTCTCAACAATTGTAAACGCTTATGAATAAAGGCTCAACAGATCTGCACTTAATTACTGTTAAGCTTTTCCAAATATTGATCACATGTTGTTTAACATTGCCCCAACATTAGGCAAATTAATTTTGTGTTTAAATATTCAGAGATGTCAAGAGTGATACCTACACGTGAGATGAAAACTATGCGCCATGCGACGCATCTCTTTAGCAATCGGAAAACATTATGGCATATGCTGCGCGCGGTCTTTACCGGCAACTACAGGATGTCAATGCTTACTACAGCTATCGTTATCCTTTGCTTAGCGTACATTATCAGCCCTGTAGACATAATACCTGATGTTTTCCTGCTCTTTGGCTGGATAGATGATGGTTTTATTTTTTACCTGCTGTTGAAGCGGCTGAATGTAGAAACGAAGAACTACATCCGCTTCAAGGTAATGGAAAGAAAACACGGCAACTTCTAAAACTTCACTTCCTTAGGTACGAACATACTTACGTTGCCGTGATGACGAATAACATCCCGAACAAGTGTAGAAGAAATGGTGGAGAATTCAGGGGAGCAGGTCAGGAATATCGTTTCTAAGCCCGGCACCAGCATGCGGTTCATGTCCGAAATGGCTTTCTCATATTCAAAGTCGCCGATGGACCGAATTCCGCGAAGTATATATTGTGCTCCTATTTTTTTACAATAGTCTACAGTCAGTCCCTCATACACGTCTACTTCTACACGCGACTCATTTCTGAATATTTCTCTGATCCATTCGCAACGTTGCTCTACGCTGAACATAGGCTCTTTTGTAGAATTGATGCCCACTCCTATTACCAGCTTATCAAAAAGCGATACAGCCCTGTCTATCACATCTACATGTCCTTTTGTGATTGGATCAAATGTGCCGGGAAATAAACAGGTGCGTCTCATATCTATTCGCTTTTATTCATAAAGAAACTAAATACGGTAGTACCGTAGTTCTTCATACGCTTAAAGTTAGGATGCTGCTGGTAATCATTCCTTGGCGTATGTTCCAGTACAAATATACCATCAGCCGCCAACATATTCTTTTCAAATACCAGCATGGGTATATCATCTATGTTCTCCAGCGCATACGGCGGACCTGCAAAGATGAAGTCATACTGCTCCGTGCTCTGTTTCATGAACTTGAACACGTCGCCTTTTATTATCTGTAGTTGTTTTTCTATCCCCAGCGTCTGGGCTGTTTTTTTTATGAAGCTGATATTCCCCTGGTCGCGCTCTATAAGGGTACTATATGCGGCCCCTCTGGATATCAGTTCGTAGCTGATGCTGCCCGTTCCGCCAAAGATGTCGCAGCACTGTGCCCCTTCAATATCCATCATATTGTTCAGGATATTAAAAAGTCCTTCTTTGGCCACTTCCGTGGTTGGTCTGGCTGGGGTACTCGATGGTGGAGTAAATCTTCTTCCGCCGAATTTGCCGCCTACAATGCGCATGCGTATAATTGTTGAAACAAAGAGATGGAGCTTACCCAGCTCGCATCATTGGAGCTTACATTGCCGGTACCATCCTTTAGTTGCGGGAAATACTGCGACAGGCCCTGGACAATGCCGTTCATGCTTTTGGCCACGCCCGTGCATTGCAGGTTTAGTTTCACCGGGTCTATATCATTCTGCTTGCACAGCATCTGTATCTTAAAGGCTATATCCTCTGAATTCTGGTATTCAAAACCCTGGTGCCATTGCAGGCTGCCATTCTTATAAAGCGTGGCATAGGCAAAGTCCGGCGTCACAGCGCATAGCAGAGCATATTCTATCTTCGCCGGCTTGTAAAACTGGTAGCTCGCAAACGGGAATTCCTTGCCCTTGGCAAAATACCTTGTCAGCAGGCTCTTTATTGCTGCCGGCCAGGCATATAGATATTGGGCCTTATCATCCGCCAAATGATGAGGGGTTATTATCTCGTTGCCTTCTACAAATTGCAGCTGCCTCATCCACTTTTCAGCTGCCTCGCTGTTATACAGCACATCGGGTACCAGCATACACTTGTCAGAGGCTATATAGGCGGCAGTTATCTTATGCGGTGCTGCCAGCAGCGGCTCATTTATGAATTGGTGCTCAAAAAAATCAAGTATCCACGGGGGTAAGTTCTTTTTGTAATCGTTGTAGCGGATCATCAGCAGGTCACCTTTGTCGCTAAATCCTGCTAAGGCCAGCGCCCTCGGCATTAGTATACATATCACACGGTTCACCTGGCTGAGCAGTGAGTCTCCGGTATGCAGGTTATAGGCCTGGCGGCCCGATGTATTATTACTTACCTCTATCATCCCTCTATCAGTAGAATACACACAATTATAGAATAAATTTGCGACAATTGCAGCATCGCAAGACAACAATGGCGCTCAGGACAAGGTAAATTAATGATTTTCAGATAACACAGGCGTGAAGGTATCAGTAACCAATAAAGACATCATAAGACTGGCGGCTCCTATCTCCCTGGCGCTCTTCATTCCTCAGATCAGTTTTCTCGCCAACACTGCCTTCCTGGGCAGGCTGGGCGAAAAGGAGTTAGGAGTGAACGGCCTGGCCGGCATCTTCTACCTCACCCTCGCAATGATCGGCAACGGCCTCAATGGGGGCCTGAATGTCCAGCTCTCCCGCCGCGCCGGCGAAGGTGATACAGAAGGACTCACCAAAGTTTTCTCCAATGGTATCTTACTGGCCCTGGCATTTTCGCTGGGCATGATGATGGTCTCGCTGTGGCTTACACCGCTCATTTTCGGTTACAGTCTCAATAGTGGCGAGAATGCTTACCTGAGCATCCGTTTTTTATATACACGGGTCTGGGGTTTACCATTCCTCATGCTCACACAGCTCATTAATGCCTTTTTTATTGCTACCCGCCAGTCACGCTACCTTATTTGGGGCTCACTTTTCAATGCCGCCCTCAATATCCTCTTCGATTACCTGCTCATCTTCGGCAATCATGGCTTTCCTGAATGGGGCCTGCAGGGAGCTGCTGTAGCCTCTGTAATTGCGGAGGCAGGCTTCTGCTTTGTGATGTATGGTATCTTTTATTTCAAGAGGCTCTATACCACCTACCCCATCCATCGGTTCTTCGCTTTCGATCCGAAACTCTCCCGGCGTTCGCTCAAGGTTTCAGCGCCGTTGGTTGTGCAGTACCTTTTCAGCATCGGCGGCTGGCAGGTATTCTTCATTTACATCGAGCACCTCGGGCAGAAAGAACTCGCAGCTTCACAAATACTACGCTCCATATTCGGCATTGTCAGCATCGGTACCTGGGCTTTTGCTTCTACCTGCAACACCATGGTCTCCAATATCATTGGCCAGGGCTTGCAGGACAAGGTAATGAGCCTGATAAAAAAAGTCGCCAAACTCAGTTTCCTCTATACTATCGTGGTCGGTGCCTTGCTTCTTATTTTCTCAGAGCAATTCCTCGCCCTCTATCGAAACGACCCCCAACTCATCGCCTTCTCCATCCCCAGTTTGCAAATAATTGTAGCCGCCACGCTCATCATGTCGGTTTCAACTGTGGCCTTCAACGGCGTGATCGGTACCGGCAATACCATGATCAACCTCATCATGGAGGTATGCTGTGTCTGCACTTATCTTGTCTATTGCTATATCATGATCGAGCGCTTACGTCTCGGCCTTGAGTGGGCCTGGGTATCAGAATTCGTCTACTGGACGAGCCTCCTCATCGCAGCTGTTGCTTATCTCAAAACAGGAAGATGGAAAGGAAAGAAGGTCTGACCCGGGATTAATGGATTTTGGGATTGCCATGTCCCAAATATCTTATCCACCTTTTTTGTACGACAGGCTATTGGGTATGTACTTTGTCCTCATGGAACAAGACTACAAATACAGCGACCAGATCTCAGAAATAATATCTGCTGCAATGGAAGTTCATCGTGCTCTGGGAAATGGGTTTCAAGAGGTTATCTATCAACGGGCTTTAGGAATAGAACTTGAGAAACGAAAAATGATACACACACGTGAGGTGGAAATGGAAGTCTACTACAAAGGCATTGAGATAGGCACCCGCCGAGTCGACTTCCTGGTCAACAACCTCATCTGCGTAGAACTAAAAGCAATATCAAAACTAGAAGAAGTCCATCTAACCCAAGCCCTGAACTATCTGGAAGCATACAATAAAGTGGTTGGTCTCCTCCTCAATTTCGGCGCAAAAAGCCTCGAAATAAAAAGGGCATTAAACAGGAAATACAAACCAAAAGAAAACCGGGACCCAAACCAAGCCCCGGCAATCCCTTAATCCATTAATCCCGGTTCAGACAAACACATGCGACCCCGCTAATTTATTCCATTAGTACTTACCTCTTTACTTATCTTCTTAACAAGTCCCTGCAACACCGCGCCCGGACCTACCTCCGTAAACTGTATAGCCCCATTCTCCACCATCTTCTGGACAGTTTGCGTCCAGCGTACAGGTGAAGTAAGTTGGTTAATCAGGTTCTGCCTGATCATTGAAGGGTCTATATATGGTTGTGCATCTACGTTCTGGTATACCGGGCAGGTGGGGTTATTAAAGTTGGTTGAGGCTATAGCCGCTGCCAGCTCTTCCCTTGCAGGCTCCATCAAAGGTGAATGGAATGCACCACCCACAGGCAGCACAAGGGCGCGTTTGGCACCCGCTGCTTTCAGTTTTTCGCAGGCTATATTGATGCCGTTTATACTACCGCTGATCACCAGCTGCCCGGGGCTATTGTAGTTTGCCGGTACTACAACTTCATCAGTTATCTCTTTTAGTACATTCTCTATAACAGCATCTTCAAGACCCAACACTGCTGCCATGGTCGACGGATTAACTTCACATGCACGCTGCATTGCCGCAGCACGTTTGGCTACCAGCCTCAAGCCATCTTCAAATGACAACACCCTGTTGGCAACAAGTGCAGAGAATTCACCTAATGAGTGGCCGGCTACCATATCAGGTTTCAGATCGGGTGTGGTTTCAAATAGTATAACTGAGTGTAAGAAAATTGCCGGCTGCGTCACATTGGTTTGTTTTAATTCCTCATCCGTTCCGCCAAACATCACATCAGTGATACGAAAACCCAGGATCTCATTCGCTTTTTCAAAATACTCTTTTGCCAGAGAACTGCTTTCGTATAAGCTCTTCCCCATCCCGGAAAATTGCGCCCCCTGTCCCGGGAAAACATATGCATGCTTCATATACTTGCGTTTAAGTGGGCGAAAATAAAGCCTATTATGCCAATAGACAAACATAAACTCTGCCTATACCATTATTGCTTAGCATTAACAGCTCCCGGCATATTTTTGCATCTATTCGGATGAAATTGATGGTTTTATGAACTGGACTCAGCTCACAGAAGAAAAGCAACTAGATACAATACAGGAAGAAAGCAAAACCCAACCGGTTGTAATCTTCAAACACAGTACCCGCTGTTCTATCAGCTCTATGGCCAAATTGCGCCTGGAACGCGAACAAGCTCCCGGCAATATAAAGTTTTATTACCTGGACCTGCTGGCACATCGTTCGGTCTCCAACAAAATAGCTGAGCTTTTCAGCGTGCATCATGAATCACCTCAGGTGTTGATCATAAAAAACGGCGAGTGTACTTACGACGAGAGCCACAATGGCATCTCGATGAACGAGATAACTGAGCAGGCTGCTTAGCTTGGTTAATCACCTCGTCGCCACTATATCCGCCAGTCTCATTGCCACCTCGCTACCCAGCGCCACACCCATTCCACCCATGCGGAAGGCGCCAAATACTCGCGGAGAAATCTTCTTCACTATCGGGCTCCTTGTTTTGCCAAAGGCCATAATTCCTGCCCAGCGTTGCTCTACCAGGAATGGGGTATTGGGAATTATTATCTCATGCAATCGTCTTTCCAGTTCTACCTGTATCTGCTCCGTAAGGCCGAATTCTGTTGTTGTCTCTCCTTCAAAGTTCATATTCCTGCCACCGCCTATCAGCACCCTTCCATCTATCTCGCGGAAATAAAAGTAGCCTTTGTCCATATGATACACTCCTTTGAAGCTGAGCCCTTCTATCGGCTGCGTTACCAGCACCTGGCCACGCCCGGGTGTCACATCTTCGTGTGGAAGAAGATTTTGGGTAAAAGCATTGGTGCAAATGCTCAATGTCTCACCATGCAGCAGTAGAGTGTTTTTGCGGGCAGTGTCCCATACTTCTACGTACACATGGTTCGGTGTATCCTCAAAGCCCAGCACTTCTGCCCCTGTCTTTATTTGCACCCCCAACTGTAAAGCCTTTTGTATCAAGGCTTTCAGCATCTTACCGGTATGGAGCTCTCCTTCGCAGGTATTTTCTATCAGTGCTTTCACATGAGCAGTAGCAAAACCAAAATCGTTTATTTTATCATTAGCTATCGCAAAAGCAGGCTTATGCGTTACCGGCAATAGCAACTTATTCAGGTATTCTATGCTATCAGGCACACCCGCACTTACATCATCCTCACTCAGCAGTTCATGACTCCCGTTAGCAGCGTAACCTATGGCTACATCACCCAGCCTGTGCCGAAGCCTTTCCAGTCCTTTTTTTCTCCAGTCATACAGTTCCACTACCTCGTCCTCACCCATGTTCTGCAGGTCGTCCAGCAGTTCAGTTACCCCGCCCATGCAGGCAAATCCTGCGTTCCGGCTGCTCGCCCCGGTTGGCAACAGCCCACGTTCCAGTACCAGCACTTCCGCACCGGGAAATCGCTCCCGCAATTCTATAGCCGTACTCAACCCCACTATCCCCGAGCCCACCACTATATGGTCATACCTGGTAAAACTCTGCAGCTCCCAATAACTAAGCATTTAAAATATTTAATCGCCTGAAGTTACTGCATATTTATTGCCGTGTGCAGGCTTGTGCAACATCTGTGCAGACTTATGCAGCGTGTGTGCATACTTGTGCAGCGTTTGTGCAAGCTTGTGCATACTTTGTGCAGCGTGTGTGCAAGCTTGACTTTAGATAAATCGTTATTTTTCAGCGTTTTGTGAGTGATTGCTCCTGAAATAAAGTTTGCACCGGCTGAAAGGGCGAGATAGATAAATCCATCCCGATAAAGATACGAAAATGAGGGACGAAACCGATCAGGAAGAAGGGTTAATGTGCATAACTTTTTTGCACTTTTTTTATAAAAAACTGGAACAAAAATTCAAAAAGCGGCAACAAGTTGAAGCTTACAAGAGTTTCCAGCAGACCTGCTTACCGGCAGGCAGGCATCGCAGGTGTTTGAAGACTTAGCTATGGACGTTTCAAATTACAGTGAGCGTCTTATTTCTCGTCGAGGAGGGTTTTGACGTCGGCGATGAGCTGGGTGACTTCTTTGGGTTCGAGACCGTCGTAGAATCCGCGGATGTTCCCGTCTTCATCTACAAGTACAAAATGGTTGTCGTGGATGAAGTCTTTGTCGATGCTGACACCTGAGGTATCGTCCTGGGCAGAGATGAGGTAGCTGTAGCGGGCCATGTTGTACAGTGCCTGCTTGTCGCCCGTGAGGAACATCCAGTGCTGCGGATCGGCATTGAATTTTTTGCTGTAGGCCATCATGGCAGCAGCTGTGTCGTTCTTCGGGTCAACTGTGTGGGAGAGGATAATGACACGATCGTTGTAGCGATACTGTTCGTAGACTTTTGCCATGTTGTCGTTCATTTTAGGGCAAATGCCTTTGCAGGTAGTAAAGAAATACTCTACCACGCGGATCTTGCCTTTCACATCCTTGTCAGTAATGGTTTTGCCTTCCTGGTTGGTGAAGGAGAAAGGGCCAACGCCGGTGCCGATGATATTTAGTTTTTTAGGCTGTTCTCTTGTGGTTTTATAGTAGTAGGCCATGAAGGCGGCTGATAGCAGGAAGAAGAAGGCTAAAAGGAAAATGGTGGTCTTCTTTCTTGTCTTTGGTGTGTTGCGTGGTGAGATGTCTGTCATATCCCAACCCCTAAAGGGGCTTTTGTGTTGTTAGTTAATTATTTTCTCGATGTATAGCAAGTATAAACGCAAAGGGCGCTAAGGGTTCGCAAAGGAACGCTAAGAACCCGGTTGCTTTGTCTTAACCGCAAAGGCGCTAAGACGCAAAGTTGTGTTGCGTGCTTAATGCGCGGCAAAGGTAAGGGATAAAGAGCTCAGCAAGACATATTAAAAGGTGTATGAATTGGGAGGTTTTATCATTTGAAGTGGGTGATGGGCTAGCGA
>CAMPKR010000030.1 GCA_946887345.1 uncultured Bacteroidota bacterium
TCTTACCGACATTAAGAAAATTATTGCAGACAAAGGCGCACAGGCCAACGGTACTACCTGGTACGACAGGACCAATTACTACGAAATTCTGCCCGCCACCGATGACAACCTGAAATGGGCCCTCGATATGGAGGCCGACAGGATGATCAACTCGCGCATATCGCAGGAAGATCTTTCTAAGGAGTTTTCCGTGGTAAGAAATGAATTTGAGTCGGGAGAGAACTATCCTGAAAGCATACTGCAGGAGCGTGTGCTTTCTACCATGTATCTCTGGCACAACTACGGTAAATCTACCATCGGCAGCAAAGAAGATATAGAGAAGGTGCCCGCAAGCAACCTGAGAGTATTCTACGAAAAATACTACCAGCCTGATAATGCTACGCTAATAGTAGCGGGTAAGTTTGACGTTGAAAAAACACTTGCCTGGATAGGCGAGTACTTCAGCCCCATACCAAAACCCAAAAGAGAATTGAGGCAGGCATGGACGGTAGAGCCACCCCAAGATGGTGAACGCTTTGTAGAACTTCGCCGCAATGGTGATATACAATACGTAGGCATGGGCTATCATACACCTCCATTTGCCGATAAAGACTATCCCGCCAATGATGCTCTTATCGAGATCCTCACCAATCAGCCTTCAGGCGTTTTGTATAAGGCACTGGTGGAATCTAAAAAGGTGAGTAAGGTATCTGGCTATTCTATGCCCCTGCAGGATCCCGGTTTTTCTTATTTCAGCGCTGAAGTGCCGATGGATAAAAGCCTTGAAGAAGCGCGTAAAGAGTTTGTGGCAAGTATGGATAAGGTGGGTAGTATGGCGATTACCGATGAGCAGCTGACCAGGGCTAAGAATACACTAATAAAGCAACTGGAAGACCAGAATAATAATACCATCGGTTTTGCCATCGGGCTCACCGAGTTAATAGGTGCGGGTAATTATAAGCTGTGGTATATTTACCGGGACAGGATAGAAAAACTGACGCTGGCTGACGTGCAGGAGGTGGCTAAAAAATATTATAAGCCAAGCAATCGAACCCTGGGCATTTTCATCCCTGATAAAACGCCTGACCGCACAACAGTTCCGCCGGTTCCCGATATCGCTGCACTTACTGCTAACTATAAAGGGAAGGAAGTAAAGACTATTACTGAGACTTTTGAAGCCTCGATAGAAAATATAAAAGCAAAGACGGTGTATGGCAAGCTGGGTAACGGAATGAATTATGCCCTTCTTCGCAAACCCGCCAAGGGCGATAAGATCGTAGGCTCGCTGATGTTCAAGATGGGCGATGAGCAATCACTTTCCGGCAAAAATAACATTGCCTATCTCACCTCGCGCATGCTGAAATATGGTACAAAAACCCGTTCACGGAAGGATATCGCCGACCAGCTCGATAAAATAAAGACCAGCATCAATTTTTATGGCAGTACCAACACGCTCTATGCCAATATAAGCACCGACAAAGCGAATCTTAAGGCCGCAATGGACTTGCTGGAAGATATGCTGCGCAACCCAACATTCGACGAAAAGGAATTTGATAAGCTGTTGCTTGATGCTAAAGCAGACCTGGAAGCATCTATGTCCGACCCGATGAACGTGGCCAGTGAAACACTGAACAAAAAACTCAACCTCTATCCTAAAACACACCCGCTATATTCTCAGTCGAGCGCAGAACAGATAGAGGAGATAAAAGGAGTAAGATTATCAGATATCAAAGCATTCTACAGCGATTTTTACGGAGCTAACAACGGCTATGCATCGTTCACCGGCGAAATAAATGCCGATGAAATGAAAGGCTACCTAAACAAAATGTTCGCTTCTTGGAATTCAAAGAAGCCTTTCAAAGACATAGAGGAAAAGTACTTTGACGTAAAAGGAGGAATAGAAACAGTGCAGATAAACGACAAGACTAATGCAGGCCTTTTGGGTGGTTTGAATGTCAACCTGACACAAAAAGATGCCGACTATGTACCGCTGCTAATGGCCAATGAAATGCTGGGTGGCGGTGCCTTTCTCTCTTCGCGCATACCCAACAGGCTGAGGGAAGCCGAAGGTATGAGCTACGGTGCAGGTTCTTTCTATAGTGCCAGCTATCGTTACCCTTCGGGTTCAATAGGGGTATATGCTATCTTCAATCCTACGTTTAAGGACAAACTCAACGCGGCCCTGGATGAGGAGATAAAGAAAGCTCTGGCCTCAGGTTTTACCGAAGACGAGTGGAAGAGTAGCCTGCAAAGCTGGCTCACTCAGCGAAAGACCAACCTCGATAATAACAATGCGATAGTCAACATGCTGAATAGCTATATGTTTGACGGCAAAGACCTCACTTACTACACCGACGTAGAAGGCAAGGCCAAAGCACTAAAAGTAACCCAGATCAACACTACCATGAAAAAATACCTGGATACCAATAAGCTCGTGCTTATCTATGCGGGAGACTTTAACAAGAAGTAAATATTTTCTATAATGCAAGGGGCGCAGAAAATTATTTCTGCGCCCTTTTTATGCACACTAGTTGCTTTATTGTTATTTGCTATCTATTTTGCCATGAAACACAATACTCAAACATGAGACTGAGCGGTATTTTACTACTCTTATGCATAGTTCAGTTAACGGCAAAGTCACAACCGGTGCGTGTAGATTTCGATAAAGAGATAACTGCAGCCCCGACCGATTCCGACAAACTGAATGTTTATCAAAACATATTCGAATACTTTCAGCCCGGAGGTGGTGACACGCTGGACTACTATCTGCAGATGGGGATTAGCTATTTCCGTGGCAGCGGCTATAAAAAGGGCCAGGCTACTATACTTCTCTGGCAGACAGCGATGCACAGCGAGCAAGGCAAGCTGAACCTGGCCAAAGCCGAGGGTGAAGAGTCCTTGAAGCTCTTTGAAGAAGTGAGCTTTCGCGGAGGGATAGCAGGTGTACACAATGCCTTGGGTGTTATCGATGGTCGCAGGGGTAATTATAAGGCTGCCGTGGAGCATTTTCTTATAGCCCTGAAAATCTATGAGCAGAAAAAGGACACCGGCGGTGTGATAAGTACTTATGTAAAGCTGGGAGCAGCGAACGACTTTAGCAAGAACTACGACAAGGCCTTGCTCTACTACAACAAAGCGAAATCGCTGGCTGTTATACGCGGGAAAAGGTCGTTTATTAACACGGTGCATTTATACAATAATATCGGCAGCACTAATGCGGCCATGGGGGAGTTCGATATAGCTGAGAGGTACTTTGACAGCGCAGTTGCTATGGTGAGCGACAATAAAATGGCGGAGCTTAAGATACCGTCACTCACCAGCCTGGGTCTTTTAAATCGTGAAAAAGGCAACCGGGGAAAGGCACTGGCTTATTTTAAAGAGGCGCTCGCTCTCGCAGAACAGGCACGCCTGCCCGAAGAGTTTGGTCGCTTGCTCATTAGTATAGCTCCTATAGAAGCAGAGACTGACCCCGAAGCTGCACTGGCTAGTTACAACAAGGCTTTGGCGCTGTCAAAAGAGATACAGAACAAAATGTTGCAGTCGGAGGTACTGAGCGGCCTTGCCTCTGCCCACCTTAAATGGGGAAAGTACAAGGAGGCTATCGGTTATATCAATCTGGAAAAGGACCTTAATGATAGTCTATTCAGCGTAGAGAGGGCCAGAGAGATCGCAAACCTGCAGTCGGAGTATGAGTTGATAAAGTCTAATGAGCAGATCGACGAACTAAAAAGTTCAGAAAAACGTAATGCGCAGAAGCGGGATATCATTATTGTAATAGCAGTGGCTTTATTGCTTTGCTCTATAGGACTCACTATCGTTTATATGCGTGTGCGCAGGCTGAACAACAAGCTAAAAGAGAGTGATAAACAGTTGCGCACGGCAAATGAAACTAAGGACAAATTATTCTCCATTATCGGCCATGACTTGCTGGGGCCGCTGGGCAACATTCCTGTGCTGGTCGACATTTACCGGAATCAGACAAGTTCCGATGAAGACAAGCACTTCATCATCGATTCACTGGAGGAAAATACCGTCAATACCATACGCACGTTGGAAACTATTCTGAACTGGGGTAAGGCGAAAATTAAGGGTATTACCCATGTGCCGCTGGAATTCAATGCGCATGATGTAATTAATAATACCACTCGTCTCCACCAGCTGTCTGCCGCTAATAAGAACATAACAATAGTAAACAATGTTCCTGTTTATACTAAAGTGTATGCCGATCTGAACCATTTTGAATTTGTTGTCAGGAACCTCGTATCAAATGCAGTAAAGTTCACCCGCAGCAACGGCCTGGTAGAGATAGACGTTACGCAGCATAATGGCAGTAAGCTGGTGTTCTCAGTAAAAGATAACGGCGTAGGTATAGAGCCCGGAAAGCTCAATGGCATCTTTGACAAATACAACGAAAGCCTGAAAGGCACGGCCAATGAAGCCGGCAGCAGTATTGGCCTGATGCTTTGCAAAGAATTTGTGCAGCAGAACGGCGGAACCATCTGGGCCGAAAGTTCTCCGGGGCATGGATCTGTGTTCTACTTCAGCCTTGCGATAAATAAGCTGCAGCCGAGCCTGAATTGATCACTTTGGTTCCAGCAATGTAAAAAGCACTTCAAGTCCTGCATCCAGATCCCAGAGAGAACCTATATGGCATATAACATTAGCCTTATTCAAAATAATGAATGAGGGATAGCCGTTGCCGTAATTCAACCGGCGCATTTCTTCTGAAGAGCTTATTTTTGAAAAATTTATACCCGCCCTTTCTTCCTCCGGAACATTGGATAGCCCGCTGGTGTCGAAGGCTGTTACTATTAATTGGAAATCGTCGTTGGCCCTGTATGTCCGTTGCAGGTCTCTCAGGCGATCCAGTTTGTAATGGGAGGTAGCGTCCCAAAAGGCAAACAGGCTCACTTTGCCCAGCGATGATGCGATAGTTACATGCTGCCCGTCTGTTGTTGTAAAATCAAATCCTCGGTGCTCCAGTCCGTAGTTGGAACGGTTGCGTCTTTCCTTAGCCTACCTTATCCGGTTCATTTCCCCGGCGCTGAATTCTTTACCTACATAAGTGGGTACATCTTCTACATAGAAGGTATCACGGGAAGTTTGCGCATGGCCGTTACCGGAATTTGATTGTAAGAGTACAAGCAAAACAGATATTTTTACTAAGGGACGCATATATAATAGTGTTTCACCAAATATAATGATGATCTTATAACAAAGGGACGCCGAGCGTCCCTTTGTTATCGGGTACTATTTCGCAGGTTCGCGGTGCACATCAGTTACTGCCTGCCTGGTTGCTCCCGCCTCCTTATGCAGAAACTTTATCGAAGTAAGTGTAAACTGCATAGTAGTTGCCGCCACAAGTATAATAGTAGATACTATAGTATTCACTCTTGTTTCCGCTTTTCGAATTCCCGTAAAGAAGTAGACAGGGATGAATAAAAAAAAGAGGAGTATGATGGTGCTGAATATCATAATATTTGCCCCCGGCCAATGCTGAACCTTAAAAATCGCCGAGGTGCAATAAAGGATACCGATAACAACCCCCAGCACCATAATGAATTTATCTCTCAGGCTGCTGGCCTCTTTCATTTTCAATACCAGGAGCAAAGGCAGAAAGAAAAAGCACATCACAAATACGCCGAGTACCAGCATCATACTTGCACCTGGTAGGTAGAACAGTTTAAATATACTTCCGCCTATCAATAGGGCCGCTGCAGCCGCACCGCTGCCTATCATTACTTTTTTCATTGTGTAATAATTTTTAAAAGTTAAAAGTAGGAGAGTCTCTTCTTCTATCTCGCTAAGCTCTTTTTTATAAAAGCGCTCAATAGTGCGAAGGTAGAATGGACGGAAGTCTCCGTTTTCTTCCAGGTCCTGTTCTATTATACAGCATACATGGTCCAGTATATTCTGCTGCAGGTCTTCGGTCTTCAGTCCCCGCGCGCTGAGGTCTTTAAGAATGAAGTCTATCTGTTCGCCAGTTATACTATACATCAGGCCGTCTTTAGATCCAGCAAAAAGCTGAGTGTATTTATGAAGTCTTTTATCTCGCTTACTTTTTCCTGGCTCATTTTTTTACCTGTGGGGCTCAGGCTATAGTACTTGCGTACCCGCTTTCCTATATATTCCGTTTCGGTGGTTACCAGCCCCTCGCTCTCAAGTGCATGAAGGGTGGGGTACAGGGCGCCCTCGCTTATCTGTATCCTTTCCTTTGTCAGCTCCTTTACTTTCTGGGTCAGTTCATAGCCATACATTTTTTGGTTGTCGGCAAGCATTTTCAGCACTATTGTTTTCAGGGTGCCTTTTACCAGTTCGGTAGAGTAGATCATGATTACTTCATTTACCTAAGATAAAGATACATAAGAATCCGATGTATTTACAAGCACTTGCTCATTGATATATTCTGATACTAAGAGGCCGTCTGAAAAGTCCCATTTGTTGAATTTTTTTGGAAAAAAAGTATAAGATTTTTGATACTTTTTTATCCACATAAAAAAAGCAGGGTTGTTTTTTGTCCTTTCCCCCTCACCTCAAATTGCTACCTTTGCCCCCATTATATGATGGTACAGGTTCAGATTATCAACAAGTCCCCGCACCAGCTGCCGGGCTACCAGACAGCAGGCTCTTCCGGTATGGACTTGCGCGCGTGGCTCCCGGAGCCGGTTACGCTGAAGCCAATGGAGCGCAAGCTTATTCCCACAGGTCTTTATATGGCCCTGCCGGTAGGCTACGAGGCCCAGATCCGCCCCCGCAGCGGAATGGCTATAAAGCGCGGCCTTTCCATGGTCAACACCCCGGGAACGATAGATAGCGATTACCGCGGCGAGATAATGGTTGCGGTGATCAATCTTTCCACCGAGGACCAGACCATTGAAGATGGCGAACGTATTGCCCAGATGGTAGTTTCAAAGTACGAGACCGTGCTATGGGAACAGACCGAGGAACTGGAAGAAACACTAAGAGGCGCAGGTGGTTTTGGCCACTCTGGCGTAAACTAATTTATTAAAGACATTATCCATGAACATAATTATTCCAATGGCGGGTATGGGCAAGCGTATGCGCCCCCACACACTCACCACTCCCAAACCGTTAATACCAATAGCCGGCAAGCCTATAGTGCAAAGACTGGTAGAAGACATCATTTCCACCTGCAATGAAAAAGTAGAAGAAATTGCCTTTATCATTCATCCCTCGTTCGGTAAAGAAGCTGAAGAACACCTGGTAAATGTAGCAGCCTCGATGGGTGCCAAAGGAAAAATATGTTACCAGGAGCAGCCCCTGGGCACGGCCCACGCGATGCTTTGTGCTTCCGATACTCTGAAGGGGAATGTATTCGTTGCTTTTGCTGATACTTTGTTCAAGGCAACTTTCAATATAGATACTAATAAAGACGCTATTGTTTGGACACAAAAGATGGAAGATCCTTCTTCCTTCGGGGTAGTGAAACTGAATGCCAGTAGCGAGATCGAAGCCTTTGTAGAAAAGCCTAAAGATTTTGTGTCTGACCTGGCGATAATCGGCGTATATTATTTTAAAGACGGTGAAAACCTCAAAAAAGAGCTGCAACGCCTGCTAGACAATGACATTAAGATAAAAGGAGAATACCAGATAACTGACGCCATGGACCACATGCTAAAACAAGGCTTGAAGTTCTATACCGACCAGGTAGACGAGTGGCTGGACTGTGGTAATAAAGATGCCACCGTATATACCAATGGCCGTGTGCTGGAGCATAAGCAGCATAAAGAGCAATTGGTGGCGGCTTCTGCTAAGGTGGAGAATTCATCGATCAAAGCTCCCTGCTTTATAGGAGAAGGTGTGGTCATCAAAGATTCGGTGATAGGGCCTTATGTTTCTATAGAGACCGGTGCTCAAATAGAGGGTTGCTATATCTCTAACAGTATAATAAGGGAGGAAAGCATTGTTAAAAATGCCCGGCTCCAAAACTCCTTATTAGGGAAAAACGTAACTTACATAGAAAATAAGCAGGACATTAAGGACGTGAGCCTGGGTGATTTTTCTACTCTTTTATGAACTTGTTGAGCAAGCCTTTTCTTAATATTCTTATCATTCTTTGCGGTCTGATATCTTGTTCGCTTTCTGCCTATGCTCAGGAAGAAGGTGATGATAGTACTATAGTGTACCCTCTGAGTGTGATGCAACGGTCTGACAGCCTCTTCTTTGACGCTATGAAGGCGAGGATGCAGAACGACAAACCTAAAGCCCATGAGTCCCTGCTGGCGTTTACTACTCAAAGGCCCAAAGAGCCTACTGGCTGGTATGAGCTATCGCGTAGCTACCTCGCTGACAAGAAGATAGAGAAGGCTACTGAGAGCATCAGGAAAGCCATCTCTCTTGATGGTGATAACAAATGGTATAAAGATCAGTATTCCCGGATACTCGAAGCCAATAGCCAGTATAAAGATGCGGCAGATGTGCTGAGCAAGCTGGCAAGGAACGAAAAATATAATGCAGAATATCTCTACAGGGCTGCTAAACTGTACTGGCGTGCAGACAAGCTGAAAGATGCTCACGAGATGATGGATGCGCTGATTGCAAAAGAGGGCGAGGAAGAGGAGTACATAATGGTGAAAGTGGAACTGTATAAAAAGCAGAACGACCTGGAAAAGGCTGCTGAAATGATAGAACGCCTTATAACAGCCAACCCGCTGGAAGGCCGTTACTACGCAGCATTAGCCGAACTGTATGAAACAAATGGGGAATCGAAAAAGGCTGAAGCTGTATATAAACGTGCGATGAATGTAGTGCCCGATGACCCGATGCTGCAATTGTCGCTTGCCATACGTTCTAAGATCAACCAGGATTCAGCGGGCTATAGCGAGAATTTGAAAAAGATGGCGCTGAATAAGAGCCTTGACGTTAACACGCAGCTCCAGGTGCTGGATCAATATGTGCAGGAATCATTTAAGGAAATAGGTAAGAGGCAGGAGGCGCTGAATATTGCGGAGCAACTGGCGAAGCAACATCCTAAGGATGCACAGGTAGCCTACTCGTACGGCCGTGTGCTGGTGCTGAATAATCAACCTGAAAAGGCCATTGAACAATACAAACGCTCCCTGGATATAGACCAGTCCAACGTTGAGGTATGGTCTAGATTGATGGATGTTTTTACAACCAAAGACAAGGCCGATTCACTGAAGTATTATAGTGACAAAGCCTTAAAGTTATTTCCTAACCTGGCAGCGGTACATTATTACAGTGGATTGGCATCATACAACAAAGAAGATTACCCTACAGCCATAAAGACGCTGAACAGGGCGCTGGATATGCTGCCCGAAGAGGATAAGGATATGCTTTCGCGCCTGCATGCGACGCTTGGCGAGATATACAATACTACTAAAGAGTACAAGCTGTCTGATGAGAATTACCGCAAGTCGCTGGAGGCAGATCCGAACAACTTTTTGGTGCTGAATAATTTCGCTTACTTCCTGTCGGTTCGTGGAGAGAACCTGGAGGAAGCGGAAAGAATGTCAAGACTCACGCTGGAGCTGGTTCCCAACGAAGCGACTTTCATGGACACGTACGGCTGGATACTGTACAAGCAAGGTAAGTACACTAAGGCCAAGGAGTTTGTTCAGAAAGCGCTGGACAAGAGCGAGACCGTGGACGGCACGCTTTATGATCACATGGGCGATATCTACTTCCAGCTGAAGGACAAAGAAAAAGCCATGGAGTATTGGCAGAAAGCCAAGGAGAAAGGAACTGATAATCCACTAATAGACAAAAAGATACAGGAACAGAAGTTGTATGAATAAGCTGCTGACCGGAATTGCATTGATCCTCTTAGTCGTACAACACACTTCCTGCAAGGTAGGCAAGAAGCCAACGCGCCGAAAAGTGATCGTGGATAGCACCGCCATTGCGCGGGTACAAGACTCAATAAAAGCTGAAGAACTAAATAACAGCAAAAAACTGCTGATAGAAAAGCTCACGCCCCTTTGGAAGCAAGGAACCCGGTTCAATACGTTTAATGCTAAGGTGAAGGTCCACTACCAGGGGCCCGACGACAGGAAGGAGTTTACTGCCAACATTCGTATAGAAAAAGACAAGGCCATCTGGGCTTCGGTAACGGCACTAGGTATGGTGAATGTTGCCCGTATTTATATAACACCTGATAGCTTTAAACTGATCAACTATCTTGAAAATAAAGCTACCCTGATGTCGCTGAAGGATGCCGATACAATGTTGCCCGTTCCCGTCGACTTCCGTGTGCTGCAGAACATGCTGATAGGTGACGTGCTGAAGCAAAGCGGGCAAATAACGGATGCAAACGAGTTTGGAGGAAGCTGGTCGCTGCAAACAGAGGATGAAGACTTCGTGCAACAGTACACTTACAACAAGGGTGATAGTACAATACGTTCGGCCCAGCTTAGTAGTAAGAAGGATGCAGGGACAAAGGGCATGATCCAGCTTGGCAACTATATCATGGTTACTGGCCGTAAGTTTTCTTCAGGCCGTGCTATTAATATGATGAACAAAGGCCAGAGCCACTACCTGGATATGGACTTTAACAGGGTAGACTTTGATGAGCCCGTAGATTTCCCTTTCAACATTCCCAGGAAATTTGAAGTGAACGGAGTTGTCGTAGACGATGACAAGCCTGAGCCAAGAAGACAAAGACGCCGTGACCGTTAATGATCTTCAGTTACCGGAACTGTTACTGAAACAGCCGTTTCTTGTTGCAGTTCATAGGGCAGGCCTCCCATTACTGCTTCATTAATAGAGGTATCCCACCCCTTTCCGTATAGATAATAATGTCCCTTCTTAAGACCGCCGAAGGTAGCCACAGGAGAATTATTCACTTGTACCACCTTCGCTGAGTCGTCATAGACCGTCGCTACATCCAGCGAATTATACTTAATATAGATAGTGCAGCTGTCTATCTCAGAGCTATGATGCTTTGGTGTCACCTTAAGAATGCCATTGCCACCTTTGCCGCCCAGTTCCACCGGGGGAATATCTTCTTCCGGTTTGCAGGAAACTAAAAGAATGCATGAAAAAAAAGCTATTAAAAGTTGACGTTGAAAAAGCATACACAGGGGTTCTGATGAAACAAGAGAATGAAGTTACGAAAGCGGAATTAAATGCATCAGACCAGGTATATATTGAGATATTTTCGATAGTTTTGGTACTCGTTCATCCCTAAAATTGTTTTCTTTATGAAAAAGAGCTTCCTGGCAGTATCGCTACTTTCTGCCCAGTTCAGCTTCGGTCAGAATTATATTGACAATTACCTGGTCGGCACTCCCACCTTTACAACAATCGCTACCAGCGCTAATTCCGTAAACATGCCGCGCGATCTTGACTTTAAACCCAACACTCATGAACTATGGGTGGCTAATAAGGGCAATACAGCGGGTGGTTCTATGGTGATCATATATAATGCAGGCGAAACTAACCAAAGCTCGCAGTTGCGTATGGATTCGCATACGGGTCACTTTATGATCTATCCTTCAGCCATTGCTTTTGGCGACAATGGAAACCTGGGGAATGTGAATGAGATCAAAAATACGGCAGGTCCTACCTCTACCTTTATGGGCCCGGCTTTGTGGTCTTCAGACACCAGTATCTATGCCCGTGTTTTCCAGAACAACTGGGTAGGCTCTAAACAGCTGGGCAGTCACCTGGACATGCTGCATCAGAGTCCCTTCGCTATGGGTATAGCCCACGACACTGCAAATATCTACTGGGTTTTCGATGGGTTCAACAGCAACCTTTGCAGGTACGATTTTGCCGCAGACCATAGCCCTGGCTATGACGATCACTCCAACGGAATTATATGGCGTTATTCAGACGTAATTCTTACCCGCAGGGTTGATACTCCTGGCCACATGGTTGAAGACAAAGGCAGCGGCATGTTATATATAATAGATGCTGGCACTAACAGGCTGCTGAGAATGAACACAAATACCGGTATGATTGTAGGCTCCCTCACACCTCCGGGCACGGGTGCAGAGCTACTGGATGATTACTGGGATGTGACAGGAGCTACTGTTCAGGTTTTGCTGACTTTCCCGGCCAACACACGTCCCTCAGGTATTGATATCTACAATGGTCGCATGATCATTGGTGACTGCATGACAGGTAACATCAATATCTACGATATCACCACGGTAAACCCATCTTTATTGGGGACAATTGCTACAGGTCAGGGTGGTGTAATGGGGGTGAAGATAGGGCCTGATGGCAAGATATGGTATGTTAACTATGCACAGAATACGGTAATGAGGGTGGAGCCCGGCACTATACCGAACAATGATGCAAGTATTAGCAGGATCACGTCTCCTTTAGTAAATACCTTCCCGGGAGAGTTTTATCATACAGGTTTTGATGTCTGTGCTGGAACTATTACACCTACGGTGGAAATAATGAACACAGGGGCCAACACACTTCAGTCTGCAACTATATTTTACAGCATTGATGGTGGTACGCCTTCAAGTGTTCCCTGGCTTGGTGTTGTAGGCACAGGTGGTGTAGAGTTAGTTACCCTTCCTGCGACCAACGTAACGCATGGAACACACATATTGGATGTGTGGACAGGAAGCCCTAATGGCTCCGCAGATAGCAACCCTGCCAACGATAAAATGTTCGGCTCTTTCCGCGTCATCAATCCAGCAGTAAACCTGCCCGTTACAGAGAGTTTTACAGCAACTACTTTCCCCCCGACAGGCTGGACTTACATCGCTCACAATTTTAACAATGAAATGAGCCACGTGACAACTGTCGGTGGTTTTGGTACAGGTCTTGGCAGTGTAAGAATGAATAACTTTGATGGAAATACAGATATTGCCGGCCAAAAGGACTATCTGGTGTTGCCTCGCGTCAATCTCACTGGTGCTGCTCCTACAGTTGCTTTGAGCTTTGATGTCGCTTATGCCCGTTACGATGGCAATACTAATGATTCGCTGGATGTCTTGGTTTCTACCAATTGTGGTAGCAGCTGGACGCCGATATATAGTAAGCAGGGTGCTACGCTGGCGACTACCACCAGTTTTTTCCCTACTGCATTTACACCTACCGCCAGCCAATGGAGACAAGACAACGTTTCTCTTTCCGCATATGCCGGACAGGCTGATGTGATGCTCGCTTTTATGACTAAGAGTGCATGGGGAAACAATCTGTATCTCGATAACATTAATATTTCTAACACTGCAGGCCTCGAAGAGCAAGTAAAAAATACCAGTTTTAAACTTTATCCTAATCCTTCTACAGGAAGGGTATCAGTTGACTTTAGTGCGTTAGGTTCTGCCATGGTAAAGGTTGCTGATATCACAGGAAGGACAGTTAAGACCCAAACAGTAGACAATGTCTATGGTAGTTTTTCTCTTGATCTTTCAGAGCAACCCAGCGGAACTTACTTTGTAGAAGTGAAGAACAATGGTATTGCTTACCAGCAGAAATTAGTAATAATAAAGTAGATCAATTTTGAAGATAACCGAAGCCGCCTTTCTTGCTGAGAGGCGGTTTTTCTATTTGAACCTGGTATCTGCAGAATAGGGATCGATTGTTACCTCGTAG
>CAMPKR010000031.1 GCA_946887345.1 uncultured Bacteroidota bacterium
ATGTTGAAGGGTCTATTCAATAAGAGACAACGTAAAATACCAGATCGGTCGCTAGACGAAATTAAATCGGTGTGTAAAATACTATTTATTGACGATAGGAGCTTTCCGGTCGTAGACATTATAAAAAACGCGGGTTGGTCAAACACCAAGAGAATTAAGGATGCCGAAGGAATAGAACAAATTGATATTAAAGAGGCGCACATTATATTTTGCGACATTCAGGGAATTGGCAAGAAACTCCGCTTTACAGATGAAGGGCTAGGCTTAGTAATTGCACTCAAACAAAAATATCCCAACAAAAAAATTGTTGTATACAGCGCCGAAGACCAAGGTCGAGTTGAGGCGTTCCATCAGGGACTAAATGTCGCCGATGGACGATTAAGCAAGCTTGCCGAACCTTATCAGTTCCAATTATTGGTTGAAAAATATGCTAAAGAGGCGTTCTCTTTGGCAGAATGTATAGAAAGAATGCAACAAGTCATATTAAAAGAGTTCGGTACTTCAATTGATTCCACTGGAATACATAAACAACTGTCAAAGCTGAGTAAGAAGAAAGATTATTCCGAAGAAGCCATTTCAAAGGTTTTCAATCTGCAAAATGCGTCATCTTTAGCCAGCATCGTTCAACTTTTCTTCCAACCAAATTAGTTCACTTGATACATATAGCCGTTCTAAATCAACAAAAGCAACTGATTTTTTCCAGTGTGCCCGATGGTATCAACATTGAGCAAATCCAGCATATAGAGACGATTCAATGTCCTACAAAAAATCTTAAACGTAGACATGTCCGTATCCAACAAGAAGACTATGAAATTGTCTTAATTTCTTACGATCAGAAGATTACTAATCGAATTTTCAATCATTACATTGATGCCCTGAAATTGCTCTCTCCACTTGTATTAAAGACAAATAAAGAGGTTACTGAAAAGGAAACAAAAAAGACACGTAGATTAAAGCACAACATAATTACGCATGCAACAAAAATTCAGCAGGAACTATTCAAATTAATACCGCAAGAAACTGTGGCAAAAGGGGCTAGGAACCAAATGGCTGAAATAGAGACGATTTTAGCTAAGAATACAAAAAACGCGGCCTACTCCTATTTGAAAATACTGAAGAGCACAAATTTTATGCTTTCTGAATTTGCAGCGTACGATATGTTAAATCAAGACCGGAAAAGATATATTATTGACAGCCAGAACCACGCGATTTACAAGGTTCTGCACTTATCTCTGTCCTCGTTCTGGCTAGATTTCATTGAAAAAAATGTACATATCAATATCGACGCCTGTCAAAAAATGTTACATTTTGATTACAACTCAGTTTCGGTTTCGCTATCCCATATATTTGATAACGCAGTTAAATATGTTGCGCCTGACTCAAACATACATATATCGTTCAAAGACTCTGAGACAAAATTTTCTATGCTAATCTCAATGGTTAGCCTAAAGGTTCTGCCGGAAGAAGTAACAAAGATATTCAATGAAGAATACTCGGGCTTGTGGGCGAACAAAGTAGATTTAAACGGTGACGGACTAGGTATGAATATCGTACAGAAACTTCTTAATATAAATGGAATCGATATTAATCTTAGGACAAACATAAATGCCAGTAAAAACAAAACTGTTGAGGGCATCCCTTATGAAGCCAATGAATTAGAATTGATATTCCCTAATCATTAAAAGCAAAGTTGTAAGTCTTTTTCACAGATTGATTGATTTAGTCTCGAGTTCGAGGTTGAAAGAGGTTGTCTAACCAGCGTGTGTAGGCAAAACCCTTATTGACCACGGAAGTGAACATAGATAACGGCGTGGGCCTTGCTGTTGTGTTGGATGAAGTCTCTGTGATGGAATCCCCCGGCGTATAAGCTATTGTTTCACCATCAGCCAATAGTCGCTGCTGTTGTAGTACACTGCTGTATCGGTGGAGGTGATATTATTCTCCGGCTTTTGCGAAGTGGCGTACATGTAGGTATCTCCCATCTCCATTTGTCCCGGCACAGAGCGGAGAATAAGCGGCGAGATGTCATTGGTCGTCTTTTCTATGAGCATACAGCGGTGTCTGTACTCGCGGATATTACCCCCGGGTTCTTTAGTCCGCAGGGTGTAGCTTAAGTCGCGATTGATTATGACCTCGCGGTAGCGTTGCTCTTCAGTGCTGATGTTCCATGTGCTGGTCCAGGTATAGTCAAACTTATCAATTGCCACCCACCGGGTGCTCGTGGCGCCCTGGCGAAAGAAAGCATTGCGGAGATGACCGGTGCGCTGTACCATTGAATAGAGAAAAACATTGTTGCTGTTAAGGATATCATTGCCGGTGAAAAAGAACCAATTGAGGCTATCATAAACCCGGTAGCTGCCCCAGCTGGAGTAAACACCGTCATCGCTGGTGATATCCAGGTAAAAGCTGTCGGAAGGCTGGAATTTTTCAATGTGCCAGTTGTTGTTTGAGCCAATGCTGGTTACGCCGGGTTGCAGTTGTACCAGGGTCAGTACATTGGTATTGTTGATGTAGTCGTTCCATGTTTTGTACACACGCATGTTCAGCTGAACACCGAAGGGATTAACTACGTTCATATCCACGGTGTAGTGGCTGGAGGTGCCTTCGGGTATTTCATCGAGCTTGTTCTTTTTACAAGACAGCAGGAGGCAAAGGGCGAGAAGGGCGAGGGTGAATTGGCGCATGGGTTGTTTTTTGTGAAGATACGGAAATGTGGTCTCGTTCGTTGTGTTCCAATGCTGCGGACCACCCCGGCCCCTGCGGCACCGAGCTATGCTGGCCGCCCCTCCTAAAAACAGGAGGGGAGTTTAATGGTTTAATATGTAATTTAGTTTTACCTATGCTCAGGGGTTTTGCGATACTGTTGTTTGTTCTTTTTGCCGGCGGGGTGCGGGCGCAGAACCTGGTGCCTAACCCGGGCTTTGAGGTATATAATGATTGCCCGTACCAGAGGAGCAATGTGGCCTATTCTCCCGGCTTTACGCATTTTCCTTCGGTAGCTTCGTGGGTTTCGGCCATGCAGAATACCACCCCGGATTATTACAATACCTGCGCTACGGATTCGCTGGTGACGCTGCCTTACAATACTTACAACGACTACCAGCATCCGCATGGCGGCAGTGGCTGTACCGGAATATCGATGATGTCGGGCTACCCATATGAGCTGCATAAAAGTGACTACCGCGAGTACCTGCAAACAAAGCTGAATGCGCCACTGGAGCCCGGGGAGCAATACTATGTAAGCTACTTTATAAACATGACCTACCATATACCGTGGGACTATACACAGATAGTGGTGGACCAGATAGGTGCAAGACTCACGGATACCCAGATAAATGTGGAGTATCCATTCAGTGAAAAACAGCTGGTGGTGAACGGTCCATCCAGTATCACCAATCCCATGTACACTTACCTGGCTGATACCGGAGCGTGGATGAAGGTGAGCGGACTGTATACAGCACACGGAGGTGAAGAATGGCTGACGATAGGCTTTTTCCGCGATAGCCTGCCAATACACCATATTGTCATTTACTCGCCCGTGGCAGATACCTACAGCATACATGTGTGCTGCTATATGTATGTGGATGATGTATGCGTGAGCAAGGTGAGTGCTCCGCAACATGATACCCTTTATGCATCATCGTTCCCGTATACGATTAGTGGTGACCCGCAGGCGGGTGATCACGCGTGGAGTACAGGAGATAGCAGCGCAAGCATCAGCGTGAGCGGCGAAGGAACTTATTGGGTAGTGAGCAGCGATGATTGCTATTACAAGGTGGACACTATAACTGTGCTCTGTGATGAGCAGATAATAAGGACGGACACTGTGATCTATGCATCGGCCTTCCCGGTGAGTATAGGCAGTCCGCTGAGTGCGGATAGTATGTGGTGGAACGATGGCAGCAAGCAACCAAACCTTGAAGTAAATGCAACCGGCACCTACGAAATGCAGGCATGGGAAAACTGCAGGCAGTATGTGCACCAAATAGAAGTGAGACAAAGGGATGCAGCTGAATGTATCTGGCTGCCCTCAGCGTTCAGCCCGAACGGAGACGGGAAAAATGATGTATTCGGCCCGGTGTTCTCCTGTTACACGCTACCGCCTTACTATATTTTTAGTATTTACAACCGCTTTGGCGAATGTGTTTTCGAGACGGACAAGCCGGTTGAAAAATGGGATGGCCGCTATAAAGGGCGGTTGGCCGATGTGGGTACTTACTATTATATGCTGCGGTATTCTGCCAAAGCTAAGGGCTTGAAAGTGAGAGCCAGGGACCCCGATATCACTCTGCTAAAGGGTGACGTGACGCTGCTCAGGTAGCGGCCTAATAACAAACGCTTAACGAAATATTAAAGAATAAATACTTGAATCTTTCCTGTATTTAACTGGTGTGGCCTATATTTGCAGCAGAGTATCCCATTCAACTTCTGAATTTTTTCCCGCTGATACTCACTTATAGAGATAGGATAGAACAAGCTTTATTTATTGAAATCCGGCCACCGGCCACCATTGTTTTATCTAAATCTCAATTATGAAATTGAACCGTTTATGCACCCTTTTCACAGCGCTATTACTCAGCACACAATCGCAGGCCATCACCGGCATTATAGGGACCGGCACTAATAGTTCAGCCTATATGTCGCCCTTCCTGGCATCAGGAGGCACAGACCCATCGATAAGAGCGATGTCTTATTCTGCAGTTAGCCTGAGCGGTATAGGGCTGATGCCCGGCATGACCGTCAATGAGATAAAATGGTACAAAACCACCAATGACATTTTTATAAACGGAACAACAGCCACGGCTATATTGTATATGAGGTATGATACCATCACCTACAACAGTGGTTATGGAACAGGACCTTATAATGTAATCGGCCATATCTCCTCGGGCTTTATGCCGGTGGACACCGTTTACTACGACGATGGTGTTAATAATATTGATTCGGGTTGGATAGGATTTACGAATCTTAATTTTCTCTACACAGGTGAAGACATTGAGCTGTATGTAGACTACCTGACTACGACCAATAATTCAGGCCCAAATACTACCGGGCCGATACAATTTACCTATAGTGCAGGAAATGGCCGGTTCATGTATCTGGATGATCCGGTGACGAGCAGTTCTATATTTACACATGGCAGCAGACCTAACACTATGTTCGTGTTTTCTGCGCAAGCCTGCAACGGTACCCCTGATGCCGGTGATGCCGTGACAGACGCTCCCGGTGCTATATGCGAGGGCGTGAGCTTTGGCCTGGACCTGGTGGATTATACGTCGGTACAGAACCAGACAACATTTACCTGGGAGACAGCTCCGGGGCAGAACGGACCGTGGAGTACGTACAGCGCCCCTCTTTCGCAGCCGCTGATAGGTATGACAGCGCCGGGCAGTACTACATGGTATCGTGCGCTGGTGGAATGCGGAGGTAACACTGCTTATTCAACGCCGGTGGAACTGGTGGTATCCCCGGGACTTCAGCCGGGTACTTATACAATAGATAACGGTCAGCCTACGGCAGGTACAAACTTTAATTCTTTTAATGATGCAGTGCTGGCGCTGGAATGCGGTATAGACGGACCGATAGTGATAGATGTAGCAGCCAACAGCGGTCCGTATAATGAGCAGGTAATGCTGCACCCGGTACCGGGCGCTGACGCGACCAACACGGTAACCTTCAATGGCAATGGAACAACTCTATCGCATACAGCGAACAATGCAACACAGCGTGCAACGCTGAAGCTGGATGGCGCTGATCATATACGCATCAACGATCTGAAAGTAGTAGTGAGCGGTGATACAGGCTTTGAGCATGGCCATGCTATACACCTGGTGAATGATGCGGATGATAATATCATACATAATTGCGAAGTGACGGTGAACACCACCACTTCTTCGGACGGTGATAATACTTATGTCGGAATTTTGATCAATGGTTATAATGAGGCTCCCCTTGGTGGCGGTTATGGAGATTGTGACCGGAATGAAGTGAGCGGTAATGCAGTGACAGGAGGTTACTATGGTATTGCCTTTACGGGTGACGACCAAAATAACCCTAATGAAGCAACTAAGGTGATAAATAACATTGTGCGCGATTTCTATTCTTATGGCATCTACTCTGCACATAATGATGGCGCGGTAATAGAAGGCAACGATATCAGCAGGCCTACAAGGAGCAACATAAGTAACTTCCACGGTATACACCTGAATCCTTACCATACCAATACAAAGGTGAACGCTAACAGGATATATGCCCCAGCTGCTGCGAACATGACGACAAGTTCCTTTGCTGCAGGTATCAGTGTTTGGGATTTGGGTACAACGAACCAGAACAGTCCGAATACGATCAGTAATAACCTGGTGTATGACTTTAAGAGCGAAGGCAGCCATTTCGGACTGATGCTGAATGGTGTGGAGAACCTGAAGGTGTATCACAATACATTCTCACTGGAGTATGAAAATACAAGTTGTGATGGTTGTGGTGCGTTTGGTGTATACCAGCATACGGCAGCGGCTACGAGCCTTGACTTTAAAAACAACCTGATCAGCATAAATGGAACAGGTACGGGTCATAAGCGTGCGATGCAGTTTGCCAATAATACTGATGGTGAGTTTGACCATAACAACTATTACTTTGATTCGAGCATTGCTGCCAATGCGCAGGTAGGCGAGATAGCTGGTAATCTTTACAATTCCCTCTCAGACTGGCAAATAGTAATGCAGGACGAGCAGAACACCATAACTGAAAAACCGCAGTATGCCAATCCGTCGGGAGGTGATTTTACACCAATGAACGCTGACATGGACAACAAAGGGACCTTTGTGGGTGTGCAGTATGACATTACCGGGGCACAAAGAAACGCCAATACACCTGATATAGGAGCCTATGAGATTAATCCGGTTACTAACAGCGTGAAGGGTGTAGCTAAAGGAGCTGCGATTGACATCTATCCTAACCCCGTGAAAGATGTGCTGAATATAGTATCGGCGGAAAAGGTAAATGCTGTGCTGACTGGTATAGATGGAAGGGTAGTGATGGAGCAACAGAACGCGAAGAAACTGAATATGAGTGCATTGGCCGAAGGAGTATACATACTGAAGCTGACAAATGCCGAGGGCGAGCTGCTGAAGGCTGAAAAGGTAGTGAAGCAGTAATAATATTATAGCCTGAATAGCGAACGGGGGCATAAAAAAGCCCCCGTTTTTTTTGTTAACGGATTGTGATCGATATGATATCTTCCCTATATTTGCCATGGATACCAATGATGCCACGGCATTCCCACACAGGTATCTATATAGCTGGATAGGAGACTGAGAACAAGAATTAGTAAGCGTTTATATAATGGCTGTATAGCCATAATTGTTTTTGTTTGTAAAATGTTCGACATGAAAATAACCAGACTATTATGCCTGGCCCTGGTGTTATTTGGACTTAACACCAAAGCTCAAGTAACCGTGCAATTGGGTAATGGAAACAACTCTTCAACGACGAAAGGCCCGTGGTACCAGGTTCAATCCAATAACAGATCGAAAAAAGTGATGCTCTTTACAGAGGCTGAACTTGCCGCGCAGGGAATACTTCCCGGTGTAGTGATCCATGCCATGAAGTGGTATAAGACATCTAACGGGGTTTTTGCCAATGGAGCCACTGCTACAGGTACGCTGCATATGCGGCAGGCCAGCTATCCTACAGGCTATGGCAGCAGCGCCTACAACGTGCTGGATTATATAGATAGCGGCTTTATGCAGGTGTCTACGGTTCAGTATAACGCAGATAGCAGCAATATATCGGGCAGCGACTGGGTAGGGTTTACAGACTTCTACTACACTTATACCGGTGGTGACCTGGAAGTGTATGTGAACTGGCAGACTAATACCGGCACCAGCAGCACAACCACCACGGGTAGCTTTAGTTGGCGCTATACCAATATGAGTAATAATATGTACCTACGCTATCATGGTACGCCATTTAATAATTCAGATTTTACTGTAGATAATGACAGGCCCAATACCCTGATGGTTTATACTACGCCCAACTGTACTGCCACGCCTGTGGGTGGTACTGCGGTAACAGATGCGCAGGGTGTGCTTTGCCAGGGTGAGAGTTTTGGCTTATGGCTTACAGGTAATTCTGTTTCAACAGAGCAGAACTATACCTGGCAGTGGTCGGACTCGGCGAACGGACCATGGACGAACTATAGTGTGCCGCTGCAGCAGCCGCTGATAGGCATCCAGGCGCCGGCCAATACGAAATGGTTCAGGTGCAGGGTGAAGTGCGGCGGAGTATCAGCATATTCAACAGCTATACAGATAATGGTGAACCCGAGCATGAGCGGCGGTACTTATACCATTAATAACGCGCTGCCTACGGGGAATGGTAACTTCCATTGTTTTCACGATGCGATAGTGGCAATCAGTTGTGGTATAGCAGGGCCCGTGACGCTGAATGTAGCAGCAGGTTCAGGACCGTATAATGAGCAGATCGTTATTCCGCAGATAGGAGGAGCTTCTATATTGAGCACAGTAACTATTAATGGAAATGGTGCTACTATATCTCATGTATCCTCAGGGCCGGGTGAGCGTGCAACGATAAAACTGGACGGAGCTGACTACATAACCATCAATAACCTGAACATAGAAGTGACGGGAGATACGGGATTTGCGTATGGCTATGGTGTGCAGATAATACACAATGCTAACTTCAATACTATTAAGAACTGCCACATAAAAGTGACTGAAAGTGCGGGAAGCATTGGAGCTAATACTTATGCCGGTATCGTGATCAACGGGCATGCGGAAGACCCGATAGGCGTAAACTACAGTGATTGCGATATCAATATCATCAGCAACAACACTATCAAAGGAGGGTATTATGGCATAGTGATGATGGGCAACAGCGAGGCGAGCACCATAATGGGTAATGTGCTGAGTAAGAACAAGGTATATGACCAGTATGCTGTAGGTATCTACGCAGGCTTTAACAGTACTTCCCTAATAGACGGCAATGACATAGGCCGCCCGGACAGGTATGATGACAATGAAGGAGATTACACCGGCATTAAGCTTGCGGGATACAATGCCAGCATGCTGGTAACCAACAATAAGATACACCATGCCTTCCAGGCGATGCAGGGAAGTATATATAGCGCTACCGCAATAGCAGTAGAGGGTTGTAACCCGGGTGAGGGTAGCGAGGTGATAGTAGCCAATAATGTGGTGTATGAATTCAGGAGCAGGGGCAGCCAGTATGGGATAAAGGCAAGCGGCTCAGGATATGTGAAATTCCAGCACAATACACTGGCGCTGGACTACGAAGATGCGGCCTGTGCAGGTTGCGGAGTGTATGGTTTCTACCAAAATGGAGATACGATAACTCATCTTGATTTCAGCAATAATAATATAACGCTGGGTGGTGTGGCTGAAGGAAAGCTTACTGCAATGCACTTTACTAATGGCATCAATAGTAGTACGTTCGTCAACAATAACTACTACCTGGCACCTAATTTAGGTGGTGCGGGGTCAATCGGTTCAATTAACGGGACGGATATTGACAACATCATTTTCTGGAAGATAGGTGTAATGGGAGACTTGCTTTCGGTATCGATAAAACCGGAGTGGCAGGACCCTACATCGGGCAATATGAGGCCAACCAATCCGGCCCTGGATAACAAAGGACTGCAATGCGGGATACTGTTTGATATACATGGCAACCTGCGCAATCTCACCACGCCGGATATAGGCGCATATGAATTTGATGAAAATACACTTGGCGTGAGCAACACTAACCGTGTAGCGGGCGTGGTGGGTATCTATCCTAATCCGGCGACAGATGTAGTGAATGTGAATTACAAGGAGCAAGTAAACATAAGCATCAGTAGCCTGGATGGCAGGGTGCTGCTGAGGGCTGAGAATGTAAACAAGATAAATACCGCAACATTAGCGGCGGGACTATACATAATGAGGGTGACCGACAGAGAAGGCGTGTTGCTGACGACGGAGAAGATCCTGAAGCAGGACAAATAAATACTAGAGGCACAAACCAATTGAGAGAAGCAGGGGCTTAGGCCCCTGTTTTTTTGTATATAAGCGGAAATGGTGTGCGGAAACACTAGATTCGTGGTATGAAAAAGACATGGGGAGTATTGCTGCTACTGGTTTGCGGGCAGCTGGCCATTGCGCAGGATAAATCGAAGCAGCTTGATAGTTTGTTGGACTATTATGTAAAGGAAGACAATTACAACGGCGTCATCTTTGTAGCTGCGGGAGGGAAGATATTGCATAGCAAGGGTTATGGATTTAAGGATGTAAAGGCAGGAGAGAAGCATACGCCTGCGAGCATTTTTCAGCTTGGTTCCCTGACGAAGCAGTTTACCGCGGAGATAGTGCTGATGCTGGCAAAAGATAAAAAGCTGGACCTGACAGATAATCTGAACAAATATTTCCCGGACTATCCAAAAGGAGAAACGATTAAAATTGCTCATCTGCTAAGCCATACTTCAGGGATTTTTAATTACACTAGTGACAGCGCTTTTTCAGAAGCGTTGCAATTTAAGCCAGTTAGCATGGAGCAAATGTTGGCTGTATTTAAAGATATGCCACTGGCCTTTGAGCCGGGAGCGAGGTTTGACTACTCGAATTCAAACTATGTACTGCTTGGGTATATAATAGAGAAAGTAACCAATAAGAAGTATGGAGATGTACTGAAGACGATGATACTGAAGCCTGCAGGGATGAAAGACTCAGGTATTGATTTCGCAGGGTTGAAAGACAAGGACAAGTCGGTAGGCTATGACCTGGTGGATGAGGCACAGTCGATGGTGGCCCCAGCCACTGACGTTACTGCTTCGTATGCGGCGGGTGCGATGTATAGTACCGTAGGCGACATGTATGCCTGGCATAATGCTTTACAGAACTATAAGTTCTTACCCAGGGAATGGCAGGAAAAGGCGTATACACCCTACCAGGACAGATATGGCTTTGGCTGGATGATAGATACCATTTTTGACAGGAGGGTGCTGGTGCATGGTGGTGGTATATCGGGTTTTACGAGCAGTATTGTAAGATTGCCTGAGGAGAATACCTGCATCATAATGCTGGAGAACAACGGTAATCCCGCGACCGATAAAAACAATATGGCCATACATATTCTTTCGTGCCTGTATAGTAAGAGCTTTGAAATGCCGATAGCCAGGGAGCCTGTGAAAGTGGACAGGAAGGTATTGGAATCGTATGTGGGCAAGTATGAGGTGACACCGGCTTTTGCGCTGGATGTGATGCTGATAGGCAATTCGTTGTACGTACAAGGCACAGGTCAGCCTAAGCTGAAGATAGTAGCTGAGGATGAGAAAACATTCTATTCTAAAGTAGTGGAAGCGCGGATAGAGTTTGTGAAGGAAAGGGATGGAAGTATCTCAAAGCTGATATTGCACCAGGGTGGCAGGGATATACCTGCGGTGAGGAAATAAGGGTTTGCCAATGTTTTATAACCGTATTATTAGAAAGCTACCGCTAAACTAATCCCACCCCAAAGGTCTAAGTAAGGCGGGCGTGAGACGTTCCGAAGCATTGCCGTAAGAGAATATGTTGCCTATAGCCTGAGCATGGACATGTGCGGCGGGGCAGCATAGGATATATGTGAGAAATAAGCGCACATCTTATATACGATATGCGCCAGGTAATGGTTTGCTGCGAGCAATTTACCGTTAGCTCAGCGTTGTTATGGTTCGACTACGCTCACTACGACGTCACTTTCAACCACGTTCCTGGTAGAAGCATCGCCACGGGATAAATATGTTAAACCGGCTTTTTTACTGGCATCTCCCGGCCAGCTTATTAAATTTGTGGTATGGAGACTGATTTCCAAACCCTGAAGAAGATCATCAGCGCCCGGCGTACCACCAAGGCGGCAACCATGAACGGCAAGAGGATACCTGACCAACAGGTGTGGGATCTGCTGGCCCTGGCTGATTGGGCGCCTACCCATGGGAGGACCGAACCATGGAGATTCTTTGTTTACACAGGAGATGCGCTAAAGAAATTTGGCTGGGACCATGCAGAACTTTATCTCTCCCATACCCCAGAAGACAAACTGAATCCTGACACCCCGCAAAAGCTGATGGCTGCCACAGAAATGCCCTCGCACCTGGTAGTGGCGGTGATGCAAAGAGGGGATAACCCGAAAATTCCGGCAATAGAAGAAATAGCCTCGGCATCTGCTGCCGTGCAGAACGTGCTGCTGGGCGCGCAGGCATTGGGGATTTCTACAATATGGAATACGGGAGGCATGACACATAAAAAGGCTATGAAAGAACTACTAGGGCTGGCGGAAGAAGATATGGTAATGGGGCTAATATATATGGGTTATACGGATGAGTCCGCAAGAGAAGGGAAGCGAAATATTCCGCTGGAAGAAAAGGTGAAATGGGTGCGATAAAACTGGAAAATAAACAATTATATAGCCCATAAATATATTTATGGGTGTTCTAACAAAGGGATGGGGTTTTACGTCTACCGTATTGGACCACATTCTGTTTTTACATGATGTAAATTTACCTGGCCATTGGCTGATTATAGAAACATACCTGGTAACTCATATACAGAGCGGGATGATTTGCAGGCCCTTATACACGCCTGCATGTCGCATGACCGCAAAGCCCAGCGGCTACTTTATGAGCGGTATTCGCCTATAATCTATGGTATAATAAAACGTTATGAGTACAATGAAGAGCTGGCTGTGGAGATACTGAATGACTCGTTCTTAAAAATCTTTATGAAGTTGTCGCAGTATTCGTTCCAGGGAGCGTTTGAAGGGTGGATGAGGAAGATAGCGATCAATACCATTACGGACCATATCCGGAAGAACATAAAGGACAAGGAAGTGATAAAGACCGATGGTAAAGATCATGAGGGGTATGTGAACGGAAATATAGTAGAAGGGATGTCGTATAAGGAGCTCTTAAAAGTAGTACATACATTGCCCGACATGCAAAAGGCCGTGTTTAACATGTACGTGTTTGAGAACCTGATGCACAAAGAGATATCAGAAGCTCTGAATATAAATGAAAATAATTGCCGCTGGTACCTGAATGATGCCAGGAAAAGGCTGAAAGAAAAAATAAACGTGCTGAAAAGTGCCGATTAATGGCTGAAGGGAAGCAATATATCGATGAACTGCTAAAGGAGGCACTTGGTGAATACACCGAGCAGCCGCCTGCAGGCGGCTGGGCCGATATGGAAGCCAGGCTGGACGATGCTTCGCCCGTGGATGTCTTCTTCGGCGAAACCCTTGCAGAGTATAAAGAAGCACCCCCTGCCAAGGCATGGACTGATATGGAAGCCCGCCTGGGTGATGCT
>CAMPKR010000032.1 GCA_946887345.1 uncultured Bacteroidota bacterium
CTAAATACCGCGTAGTATCTACAAAAGCTGCTAAGGTAGTGAAAGCCGCAGATTCGCTTTATAAGTTTGAAGGTTACCGTGTGTTCCAGGTAAAGAATGCTGAAATTCAACCGGCTGACGTGTATGATGCACAAACAGGTGAGGTGAATACAGAACTCGCTGCGGAAGTATTCCAGTGCGACATCAGCAACGGTATAACCAGGATCGATAATTATGTGAAAATCCCTGAGTTCAGTGATACTACCTGGAGGGGACAGATAAAAGTAAATGGTAAAGACAGCGGCGTTGTTCACAGCTTTGAATTAACCATCGACCAATTCTCTACAGTTTCTGAAAAGCGACTGGTGAACTATAAGAGCTATTACTTTATAGCCGTAGCATATGCCTACAATAATTTTGCACCTTTCGATATTAACAGGACTGACTCAACTCAGGACGTAGCTTACCTGGAAAGCCGTACTGCTGCAGGTGGCATACCTATACCCATCGTAGTGGGTATGCCTAACCCGGCTAATGGTGATATGGGCACGGTTGTAAACGCAGGCTATGGAGACGGAGTTATCATCCATAAGCTGGAAGGTAAGGGTAATGGCGACAACATTGTCAGTGTGGATGATGCTACTGAGCAGAAAATACTGAACGATATTCACGTAGATGAGTTGGTTTACAGGCAAGGTGAAGGACCGGTTGATATTAAGGTGATTGATCCTGTTAAGCTTGCAGGTGGTAAATGGGAACTCTTTATTAAAGGCCCGAGCACCAGGTCTACTAAGCCGGGCGATACAACAGATATCGTTACTGCTGATGTGGATGCAAGCGAATGGTTTGTAGTGAAGGACGGACAAGATACAATCTATAGTGAGGGCAACTTTTCTATGAGCCCTAATGAGCAGATCCTTGAAAACTACGGTCTCTCTATTAACCTGCACCAGGTGCGGAGGGCTAGTGAAGATCAAACTCAGGGTAACGGGTACATTACTTCTGACGCCACATTCGCAGACCCAACCAAGCCATGGCTTTCAGGTCTTGCTGATGGTGAAGGTGTAGATGTTCGTAACTGGATAAGGGCTGGTGGATTCCAGGAAACTGGTGAAGATCCGCCACCGGGTAATTGTGATTATGACGATCCTTTCGCCAGCACTAATGAGAATTGGGATAGGGACCAGGTTTATGAAAAATTATTATCTAACAATACATTCCTGGCTTCTACGTGGGCTCCTTATGGCCTGGTTGCCAAGCAAAGTGCGACCTCTCCTATTTGCAATAACTTCGCGTTGGCCATACAAGGAAGTCAGACGGGCATTACCAACCTGCATTCCGTTGACCTGGTGATAACTTCAGATAAATCAAAATGGACGCAGTGCCTGGTGCTTGAAGCACAAAACCAGCAGACGCTTTCACAAGGTAACGTGAAGCAATTCGGTCTTCGCGGCCATCAGTCATGGACCGGTGAAGTAGACGGAAACGGGCTGCCTGTGTACTCTACAGTTTTGAATGATACCGGTATGTCGTGGTTCCCCGGGTATGCAATCGACCAGGTTACAGGTGATCGTCTTTGTATCGTTTTCTGTGAGGACTCTTATCTCGGTACAGAAAATGGCCAGGATATGATTTGGAATCCAACATCCGGCTATGTAAACTACTATCCTGATCCTACCTTCCCTTCTGCTCTGTTTGGAGGTAAGCATTATACTTACATCAGTTCTTACAGGTATGATAAATTGGAGAATATGAAAAGAGAGATGAATTCGTCTACTACACTTGGCAGGCTTGCTCCTTTCTACTCCTTTATGTGGGCTGGTATACCAATGTTGACAGAAGGATTTAACTTGCTTCCGCTTAAAGACAACCTGATCCCTTCCGACGTTAGGATTCGCTTTAGGGTTAAGTATCCTTACGGTCCTACAGCTGATACGCTAAATGCAGTTCAGTCAGGCCAGGCAGGTTACAACGGAGGCTTCCCTCACTACGCATTTAGTACTACCGATCTTGCTCCTTCGGCAGTTAACGATGCTACAGATAAAAATGCTCTTCTGGATAGGATACACGCAGTGCCTAATCCATACTATGGTTATGCTGGTTATGAAAATAATCGTCTGGATACCAGGGTGCGTATCATCAACCTTCCAAGAAAAGCCAGCATAGATATTTACTCCCTGGATGGGGCGCTCGTACGCAGGCTAACTAAAGACAATCCTAACCAGTCTTACATTGATTGGGATATCCGCAACAACAAAGGTTTGCCTATTGCCAGTGGTATGTACCTGATACATGTAAAAGCTGAAGGAATAGGTGAAACAGTGGTAAAATGGTTTGGCGCAATGCGTCCGCTTGATGTGACTCAATATTAATAAGTAAAGGAGCCCCGAAAGGGCTCCTGTATATAAATTTTTAAGTGATTATGAAAAGATTATCTACAGGTGCAACTTTAGTTTGCGTTCTAGGTTTATCTATACAGGCTTTTGCCGGCAACAGGGATCGTACCGGCCAGGCAGGAGCTACGGAATTGAATGTAAACCCGTGGGCCCAGAGTTCAGGTTTGTTCTACCAGAACACATCTTTCGTGAAAGGCCTTGAGGCGATGAAGTGCAATATTGCCGGCCTGGCTTTCGTTGATAAGCTGGAAGTAGGAGTAGCTCACTCACAGTATCTTTCAGGTACTGGTGTAACGGTGAATAACCTTGGTATAGCACAAAAGCTGGGCAGCGTTGGCGTCCTTGGACTAAACGTTATGTCAATGGGCTTTGGTGACATTACAGTAACAGATTTCAATAATCCCGAAGGCAACGGTTCTACATTTAAACCTCAGTTCTTCAACATTCAGCTTGGCTTTGCAAAGGAATTCTCTAATGCTATCCATGCCGGCCTGGCAGTGACCTATGTTACTGAGCAGATAGCTGATGCTCGCGCCAGCGGTGCCGCATTTGAGGCTGGTGTGCAGTATAATACGGGTAAAAGGGACAACTTTCACCTGGGTATTACGCTCCGCAATGTTGGTACCAATATGAAGTTCTCTGGTGCCGGTTTCTCTATCAGTAGCGAAGCGCCGGATAACGAAAACTATCAATTGAACAGGCAAACACCTACCCAACCATATCAAATGCCTACTTACCTGGCAATTGGTGCAGCTTACGATATTTACCTGGATGAAGGTCGTCTGAAGCCAAACCAGGATGTGCCTTATCACAGGCTAACGCTGCTGGGAAACTTCACGTCTAATTCATTCTTGAATGACTACCTTGGTGGTGGTATGGAATATGGCTTCAAAGAAATGCTCATCCTTCGCGGTGCTTACCGTTGGGAAAGGGACATTACAGGTGATGAGCCTTCTTCAATGTACACAGGCTGGAGCTTTGGTGGTACTATTCAGAAGTCATTTAAAAACGGCAGCAGGCTGGGTGTAGATTATTCTTACAGGCCTACACAAAGGCCTGCAAACGGTGTTCACGTTTTCGCGCTGAAATACACTACTGCATCTAAGAAAACCAAAAAGGAAATGGCCGATTCGGGCAATAATTAAGCCCTGAAATAAAAAAATCAGTATTTTTGTGATCTGCAACGCTTCTGTTCCACAGGGGCGTTGCCTTTTTTTCAGTTTTTACTAAATTATAGTCTATGTCCGGTCTAAACTATGTTACAAAGGAAACCTTAGAGCATATGAGGGAGGAACTCACCCAGTTGAAAACAGCGGGTCGCGCTGAAATAGCACGCCAGATAGCTGAGGCGAGGGAAAAAGGGGATCTAAAGGAAAACGCCGAGTATGATGCGGCTAAGGAGGCACAGGGTTACCACGAGGCTAAAATAGCCCAACTGGAGGCTGCTGTAATGAATGCCCGTATCATTGACGCAAAAGACATAGATACCAGCAAAGTGTCTATCCTTAGCAAAGTGAAGCTGACTAACCTTATTACCAAGAAATCAGTTGAATATCAAATCGTTTCTGAGACAGAGGCGGATCTGAAGGCGGGGAAAATATCTGTTACTTCACCTATTGGCAAGGGGCTCCTGGGGAAAAACGCAGGTGATGTTGCCGAGATATCTGTTCCAAGCGGTACACTGCAATTCAAAATAGAGAGTATTTCATTGTAAAATTAATTTTATGCCGAGTATTTTTTCAAAGATCATCAGCGGAGAAATACCTTCTTACAAGATCGCGGAAAACGATAAATTTCTCGCCTTTCTTGACGTGTTTCCCATTGTGGAAGGCCATGTTCTTGTAGTGCCGAAGCAGGAAATTGATAAAATGTTCGATTTGCCGGAAGATATCCTGGCGCAATGGCTCGTGTTTGCACAGCCGATTGCAAAGGCTATTGAAAAAGAATTTACCTGTAAAAGATGCGGTATCAGCGTCATAGGCCTGGAAGTGCCTCATGCGCATCTCCACCTGGTGCCGATCAATTCATCCGATGACCTGAATTTTACGCGCCCGAAGCTAACAATACCTGCAGAAAAAATGCAGGAGATACAGCAACGTATCACAAAGCATTTATAGCATCACACCTGCACTTTTTTGAGTTAAATTGCAGGCGCAAACAATCAATAAATGACAATTAAGCACTTTGCTCTTTTACTCCTGGCCGTTATTTGCCTGGCCGCATGTAACAAGAAAGGGAACGATTTTACCGTTATCGGTGATATCTCTAATATGCCTCAACAGCAGGTAATACTGGAAGAACTAGGTATAGCGGAGTTCGTACTTGTTGACTCTGTAATGAGCGATGAAAAAGGCCATTTTGAACTGAAGGGTACTGCCCCGGAGGAAGGCCGCTATCGCCTCAGGTTCACGGACAACAAATACGTCATCCTCACAATCGACAAGGGTAATATCAAAGTTACTGCCGACTGGAACGATATAGAGAACTATAAAGTGGCTGGTTCTCCTTCTTCGGAGAGCTTCAGGGTGTTCATGGGTAATTTCCGTAACTACATAAAGGATCTAAACACCTTGAATATAGTTAAAGACAGCATGATCGCCCGTGGTAACGATAGCCTGCTCCAGATGGCAAATGCGGAGCAGCAGGATAAAATGGTGTCTCTTACCCGGTATGTAGAGACATATGCAGATACCACTTCTTCATTAAGCAACGCACTTTTTGCGGTTCAAATGCTTAATCCTGCATCTGAACAGGATTACTTGAAGGCCTTTATGGGTGGTTTGGAGCGCAGGTTCCCGAAGTCGGCCATTGCTAAGGAATATGTAAAAAAATACAACGAAATGCTGGCTCAGCAAGCCGCTGCTGCTCCTGAAGTTACAGGCCCTCAAATCGGTGCTCCCGCTCCTGATGTAACACTTACATCTACTGATGGCAAACAAGTGTCCATTTCTTCCTTCAAAGGAAAATACGTGCTGGTAGATTTCTGGGCTTCGTGGTGCGGCCCATGCCGTCGCGAAAATCCCAATGTCGTTGAAGCGTACAATAAATTCAAAGACAAGAACTTTACTATCCTCGGCATATCATTGGATGACGACCGCACCAAATGGATGGAGGCCATTAAGAAGGACGAACTTACCTGGACACACATCAGTGACCTGAAAGGATGGGAATCTATTGCCGGCCGTGCTTATGGAGTGCAGTCTATACCTGCGAATTTTCTTCTCGATCCGGGCGGAAAGATCATAGCCCGCGACCTTCGTGGTTCAGACCTGGAAGCGAAGCTTGCAGAAGTGATAAAATAAACCAATACATATAAAGAGAGGGCAGCGAATAACTCGCTGCCCTCTCTTTATGTAGTCAATTACATCTCCCGTTTTTCAGGGGCCTCGGCATCACTATCTGTATCTTTTTTCTTCTTATAGTGAATGTCAAACCCTATGCTGAACAGCAACATTGTAGTTCTGGCATAATCGGCATAGGGAAAAGCCGTATAAGGTCCGGTCGGTGAAGTATTGATCCGATCCACGAATCCATTATTCAGAAAATTGCCCGGGTAGAATTGAAATTTGAGTATTACACCGGGACTATACGCAAATCCTGCAAATACATAGGGCATTATACGCGCAGTGCGATTGCTGAACCATTCGCTGAGTTTGTCCTTATTGCCCCGCCTTATGTACCCTTTTTCTTTGAAATGAAAAGGCAGGTCCACTCCACCACCCAGGAAGCCAAAAGTGTGCTTTTCAAAGTTGCCGAACTTGATGCCAAGCGGCATACCGATAGTCAATACCCGGCGCTTTATCGTGCTGTCTATCAATGCAGTCTTTTCAATGAAGCCTATATTCTTCATATTGATACCGGTAAACAAACCGATGTTATTGGTTATATCGTAGTTGAAATTCATTCCAAAATTGGGGAAGGCCGTAAAGCGAAGGGTAGTTATACTGGAGCCCGTGGTCAGTTTCTCCATCCTGGTTGTTGAGAATACAAACCAGTCCATATCACTGCTTCGATAAAATTTCTGTCTCTTGTCAGCTACGCCACTGCTGTCGGCCTCATTCCGGGCTTGCAGGCCAGGGGCAATTGTTAATAAGGCGCTGAACAATAAGGCGCTTTTCAGCATTTTTTTCATTTTTTGTCTTTCTGCAAAAGTATAAAACGTAAATGTCTGTAAAAATTACCGACATTATGGCTTTGGCATAGGTATTGACTATATATTTGTCCTCCCCTTTGTACCTGAAATGGGGCTAAATTTTGACAGAATGTCGGAAATGAAGTCAATGCTAGACATGTTAATAGCTCACCCTGAGCAAGAGATGGAGTTTATGCCCATTGTTCCTTTGGGTGAAGAAGAATTGGATGAAGAAGAAAAAGGAAATCTCCCGCACGAGTTACCGGTAATAGTATTAAGAAATACGGTATTATATCCAAATGTAGTACTGCCCATCACTGTTGCTCGTGAGAAGTCCGTAAAGGCTGTCACAGAAGCTCAGAAAGTGGGGAAATGGATAGGTGTCATCGCTCAGAAAGATGCTAACAATGAAGACCCTATGCCTGAGGATATCTACCAGGTAGGTACACTTGCCAAGGTGGTAAAGCAGATAAAAATGCCTGATGGTAACATTACCGTTTTTATTATGGGTCGTCTCCGCTTCAGAGTGGAGGCTTTCACCCAGGTAGATCCTTACTACACGGCGAAGATTAAATATCTGGAAGATGTTTTTCCCAAAGGCGATGCTTCTTTTGATGCAATGATCGCTTCTATCAAAGATCATTCAGAGCGTATAGCCCAGCAATCTCCCGGCATGGCCAGTGAGACAAGCCTTGTGCTTCGTAATATAGAACAGCAGTCTTTCCTCATGCACTTTGTAGCCTCCAACTTGCCTGCAAAGCTGCAGGATAAACAAAGCCTGCTGGAAGAAAATGACATTCGTACCCGTGCTGAGCGTCTCCTGAGTCTACTGCAATCTGAATTGCAGCTAGTTGAGCTGAAAAACGAGATCACCAACAAGACTCGTGCTGATATAGATAAGCAACAGCGTGAATACTTCCTGCAGCAGCAGATGAAGTCCATTCGCGAAGAGCTGGGTGGTGATCCCAACGAGCGCGAGATACGCGAAATGCAAAAGCGTGCTGAAACTGTGAAGCTTACAGAGCCGGCGCGCGAACTATTCAATAGGAACATCCAGAAGCTGGAGCGCATGCATCCCAGCACCCCTGATTATTCGGTGATATACAATCACCTGGACCTGATGCTTGATCTGCCCTGGGACGAATATACGGAGGACAGCTACGATCTGAAGAAAGCGGAAAAGGTTCTTGACAATGACCATTACGGCATGGACAAGATCAAAGACCGTATCCTCGAATATCTTGCCGTCCTTAAGCTGAAGGGCGATATGAAGTCACCGATACTTTGCTTTGTTGGCCCTCCGGGTATTGGTAAAACGTCTCTTGGTCGCAGTATAGCCAACGCTATCAACCGCCGGTATGTGCGCCTCAGCCTCGGTGGTCTGCACGACGAAAGCGAACTACGCGGTCACCGCAAGACCTATATCGGCGCTATGCCTGGCCGTATCGTACAGTCACTGCGCAAAGTGAAGACCGCTAACCCCGTTTTTATATTGGATGAGATTGATAAGATAGGTAAGGATTTCCGTGGCGATCCAAGTTCGGCACTACTGGAAGTTCTCGACCCAGAGCAGAATAACTCTTTTTACGATAACTACTTGGAGACCGAATTCGATCTTTCTAAAGTCCTATTCATAGCTACTGCCAATAGTCTGGCCGATATCCAACCTGCACTCCGCGACAGGTTAGAGATCATTCAGCTTTCAGGATATTCCACAGAAGAGAAGATCGAGATCGCCAAACGTCACCTTCTGCCCAAACAGAAAGAACTCCACGGCCTCACAAAGACGCCAATAAAGTTCCCCGATAAGGTACTCAACAAAATGATCCAGGAGTATACCCGCGAGTCAGGTGTACGCGAACTGGACAGGCTTACAGCCGCTATCATGCGTTCGCTGGCAAGACAAGTAGCCACCAACGAAAAGGTAGCTCCTCAGCTCTCTGTAGAGCAGGTAGAGAAGGTTTTGGGGAAACCAAAATACAGCAACGAGCTATACACCAAGGCACACCCTCCGGGCGTGACTGTAGGCCTGGCCTGGACCAGTGTGGGAGGAGATATACTTTTTATAGAAACAGGCTTATATAAAGGTAAAGGTGGCCTTGCGCTCACCGGTAACCTCGGAAATGTGATGAAGGAAAGTGCCACCACAGCGTTGGCCTATCTTAGGTCTCATGCTGAAGAGTACAAAATACCGCCCGGCAAATTCGACGAGTTCAACGTACACATTCACGTTCCCGAAGGTGCCGTGCCTAAAGACGGTCCAAGTGCCGGCGTTACCATGCTCACATCACTCGCATCAGCCTTTACAGGTCGCAAGGTGAAGCCTTACCTGGCAATGACAGGTGAGATAACACTCCGCGGACAAGTGCTTCCTGTAGGTGGCATTAAGGAAAAAGTGCTCGCTGCCAGGCGCGCAGGTATCAAGGATGTCATTCTTTGTAAGTCCAATGCCAAGGACGTAGAAGAGATCAACAAGGCGTACATCAAAGGCGTCAAGTTCCACTACGTTACAGAAATGAGCGAAGTGCTTGAATTTGCCCTGTCGAAGAAATAAATGAACAAATAAAAAGCTTCCCGGCATATTGCCGGGAAGCTTTTTATTTGTATAATTCAAACTAGTTCATTACAGGCAGGAAAGAGTATTTCTTTCCGTATTCCATCATCTGTTGGAAGAAGCTTTCCGGGTATTCGATCTTCACATCTGTAACATTGTCGCCTTCCATCACAGGTATTAATCTTGGCTGTATAAACCCTTGGTAAGGCTTTATGTTCAGCTTCGCATAGCGCTCCAGTATCTCTTTGTGCAGTACAGGGTCTACTTTTACGCCGTAGCCTTCCACCAGGTTCTTCGCTGCCGTGTAATCTCCTTCCGACTTGATACGCTGCAATTCACGAAGCAATTCGCCAAATAGCACGCGCAGTTTTTGATAGTCATTCACACGCACATAGGTATTGTTGTTCTTTTTTACAAATTCTATCACATTGTCTTTTTTACCTTTCTCAAAGGCCCATCTTGATACCAGTGCGCGGTTGCGCATATGCGCTTCTTCCAGTTGCTCTCCACGCTTCAGGCGGGTAAGCTGGGTCATAATGCCATTCATTATGTAGCTGTCATACTCGGCCATGCCCACTTCCAGGCTGGGCATTACTCCTATATCTACCAGCTTTTGGTCCATTACATAGTAAAGTGCTACCAGGTCGGCACGGGCCTCTTCCATTGTTGAGGCATAGTTCTTCAGCGTCTTATCGGTTGTCTCTACTCCTTCGTTTATCTGTCCCGAGGCATGGCCGATACATTCGTGCATATCAGTATGCAGGTCGCCGGCCAGGGCTCCATATTTTTTCAGTCTTTGTATCACAGTATCATTCACGCCAAATTCATCCAGCGTTCCCCCTTTTGAACGGAATACGGTATATGAGTGCACTATATTGCTCAGCGATACAGATTTAGACCCATAATCTGCTCTTATCCAGTCTGCATTTGGTAGGTTTATGCCTATCGGCGTGCTGGGTGCAGCGTCGCCGCTTTCCACTATCACCGTTATTGCTTTGGCCGAGATGCCCTTTACAGTGTCTTTCTTGTGCTCTTTCATTATTGGCGAGTTATCCTCAAACCATTGCGCTTCCTTAGCTATTGCTGAGATACGTTTGGATGTTTCCATATCTTTTACAGATACTACACTTTCATAGCTGCCTTTTTTACCTATTGCATCCAGGTATACTTCTATAAAGCCATTTACAACATCCAGTTTCGACGCCGTATCTCTTACCCAGGCAACACTATAGTCATCAAAGGTCTTCAGGTCGCCGGTTTTGTAATATTGCACCAGCAGGTCCAGTGCTTTCTTTTGTTGCGCGTTTTCAGCCACTGTGGAAGCTTTTTCCAGCCAGTAAACTACTTTTTCTATTGCGGGGCTGTACATGCCGCCCACTTTCCATACTTTTTCTACCACCTGGCCGTTGGCATCTTTCATTACCTTGCTATTCAGCCCCCAGGATGGCGCATTTCCGGTCGTCGGGAATTTCGCATAGAATTCATCTACTTCCTTCTGTGTTACACCCTCATAAAAGTTATTGGCCGACATCGCTACGTTGTCTATGTTGGCGCGTTGGTCTACCAGCTTCGGCATAAACTTCATGTCATACAGAGCAGGTTTCATCCGTGCCAGGAAGGCATCTGTGGTTTCGCCGGCTTCCTTTGGCAGCAGGCCCTGGTCGCTGGCATTCGCTACCTGGCTGAAGTATTCAAACGAACATTCAGGTATGAATTTCTCATTGCTGTAGTGATGGTAGTTGCCATTGCTGAACCATACACGGCCGCAGTAGGTCTCAAACTTCTTCCAGTCTTCAGATCCCTTGTCTCCACTATAAGTAGCGTACATGGCCTCTACGGTTTTGCGGATAGCAAGTCCGTATTTATTCTTTTGATCATAGATCATATCGCGGCCGCAAAGGGCTGCTTCATACAGGTAATAAGCCAATTGCTTCTCTTTCAGGCTCAGTTGCGAAAATCCTGGCACTTCATAGCGAAGCACTTGAAGATCGGCAAAGGCCTCTGCCTCCACCTTAAAGTTGGGGTCGTAGCTTATAGCTTCTGCGTTCAGGGTGTCTACTTTTTCGTTCCCGTTGGCTGGCTTGTTGTTGCAGGAACCCGCCATTTGCAGGCTTAGCAATGCCACGACAGGTATTGTCCACTTTTTCATTATATAGATTTGAAATTTGATTAAACGTGCCTAAAAGTAAAGTATTCCCTCCTCTGTCTGAAATATTATTCACAGACTTTAATACTGTCAGTGGCTGATTTCAAATATCCGCCGATATCTTATTTTTACCACCATGAAGATCACGTCCTTATTAGCCTGCTTATGTACTATCGGCCTTTTTTCATGCGGTTCCGGTCCTGCCGAAAAGGAGGAAGGTATAACGGAAGAAGTGTCCGACTTCATCCTTCCACCTCCCGGCACCATCGTCGCTTCCGATTCAACGGTGATAAAGGACGGCCTCAATAATTTTCACTTTAAAGTACGCGTAGAGACCAACGAACATACCAGGAAAGGCACTTACACTATAGTTGTAGAATATGGTCCCAACGAGAATTCTTCTATGTTCACCCTGCCAAAGGGAGGAGAGCGCCTCCCGGTATCTATTAAGAAAGGGGATGAATACGAGTATATCGTTGGCTTCACCTACCAGGGGAAATTCTATGAATACTACCAGGTATCCTTCGTCCCGGGCCATCCCCCTACCACATCTGTAAAGAATATCAAAGCCTGGGCCTTACAATGATAGGTTCATGATAGCCCGGTTCATCCATTAATCCCCCCAAATCCCGGTTCAAATCTTACCTTTGCACCTCCGAACACCAATATATGAGCGAAGAAAGGTCACTCAACTTTTTAGAAGAGATAATAGAAAATGATATAGCCGCGGGCAAGAACGATGGCCGCATACACACGCGTTTTCCTCCGGAGCCTAATGGCTACCTGCATATAGGTCACGCATCGTCCATCTGCCTGAATTTCGGTCTGGCAAGAAGATATAATGGCAAATGCAATCTTCGTTTCGATGATACCAATCCTTTAACAGAAGAAACAGAATATGTAGAAAGCATTAAGAACGATATCAAATGGCTGGGTTTCACGTGGGATAATGAGTTGTACGCTTCCGATTATTTCGAAACGCTGTACGGTTTTGCCATTACCCTTATTAAGAAGGGTCTGGCCTATGTAGACGATCTCACCGCTGAAGAGATAGCCGCTGGCAAGGGTTCTACAGTAGAGCCCGGCAGGAACAGCCCTTTTCGCGACCGCACTGTTGAAGAAAACCTGCAGTTATTCGAAGATATGCGCGCAGGTAAATACAAGGATGGGGAGAAAACGCTCCGTGCTAAAATAGACATGGCGCATCCCAATCTTTTACTTCGCGATCCGCTCATGTACCGTATTAAGCATGCACATCACCACCGTACAGGAGACAAGTGGTGCATCTACCCTATGTACGACTTCGCCCATGGCCAAAGCGATAGCATTGAGCATATCACCCATTCTATTTGCACACTTGAGTTCATTCACCACCGTCCCTTATACGACTGGTTCATAGAGCAACTGGAAATATTCCCTTCACGTCAGTATGAGTTTGCGCGTCGCAACCTCACTTATACTGTAATGAGTAAGAGAAAGCTGCTGCAGTTGGTGAACGAAAAACACGTTGCCGGCTGGGACGATCCACGTATGCCTACCGTAAGCGGTATGCGTCGTCGTGGCTATCCTGCTGCTGCTATCCGTGAGTTTTGCGATACTACAGGTATTGCCAAACGCGAGAACATCGTTGACCTGGGTTTGCTCGAGTTCCACGTACGTGAACAGCTCAATAAAACTGCTCACCGTGTTATGGCCGTTCTCGATCCCGTCAAGCTGGTGATCACCAACTATGAAGAAGGCAGGGTAGAGGAGATGAAAGCTGAAAACAATCCCGAGGATGAGGACGGTGGTTCACGTAAGATGCCGTTCAGCCGCGAAATATGGATTGAACGTGAAGATTTTATGGAAGAGCCTCCTAAAAAATTCTTCCGTCTCGGCCCCGGCCTGATGGTACGCCTCAAAC
>CAMPKR010000033.1 GCA_946887345.1 uncultured Bacteroidota bacterium
GCCTTATAGTAGGGCTTTAACTGCGGCGGAACTGTCTTGTAAAATTCCATCATCCGCTGCTGTTCATTCATTCGTTTCTGCAATTCGGCAGGCACAGGCCTGCTTATATCAGCCGCTGAGCGGGACGTGCGCTTATCATCCTGCTCTTGTTCTCTCAGCGATTTTTCGGCTTCCAGCAATCGGGATAGTATTTCCTTCTGACGCAGCAAAAGCTCGTTGGTCATGCGCTTGTTTACCAGGTCGGTCTCAGTTCTATCCATCTTCTCCTGAAGCTCTTTCAGTTCTTTTGCATTACCCATGCCTTTGCTATTCAGAAGGCTGTTCAACTCAGCCAGCTGCCTGCGAATAGATGCCTGCTGTTCTGCCATGCGTGCCAGTTGCTCTGCGTTTCCATACTCACCACCATTTTGCTGGCCACCTTGTTTCTGGCCGCCATCCTTTGGCTGCTGGCCCTCTTTACCATCCTTGCCATCTTTCGGCTGGCCTTGCTTGTTCTGCATTTGCTGCATGGCGTTGCCAAGCGCCTGCTGCTGGGTAATAATATCGCTGAGTTGTTGTCCTGCACCTGGTTTGGGCTTCTTACCTCCGGGACTCTTTCCCGGCTTCTGGCATTGCCCTGATTCCCCGGCCTGGCCCTGAGATTGCATCTGCATCAGGTTTGACAAAACCTCATTCAGCATCAGAGCCAGGTTGTTCACGCTGGTCATAGCATATTGCTGCCTGGTGGTTGCATCCTGTATTCTTCTTTCTTCAAGGCCTTTCAACGCGCCCTGCATCGAACGTTCCAGTTGTGCTGTTTCCCTGTTGATGGTAGCATCCAGCTTCTCCAGCCTCATACTGAGCGCATGAAGACTATCACGTATCATTCTTGAATTGGTCCTCAGTCTCGCCTGCTCATGCTGATTACCTATATAGCTCTGTGAAGCCATATTAGTTTGCGGCACTTTCTTCATCAGGTTTTCCTGGTCAAAGGACAGTCGCATAAGATTAGTAAGCACCTGGCGGGTCATCTTTATATCGATGTCGATCTTTTCCATGTCCAGGCCAGCCGCTTTCATCCTTAGTGAGTTGGCCATATCCTGCAGGTTTTGTGCTGCCTGGCTTTGCGATTGGCTCGATTTACTATTCTGTCCGCTGTTCAGTTCCTGCTCACTGCTTTGCATGTCTTGCTGTGCGTTCTCGCCGGCCTTCTCTTCATTGGATAGCGAGTGTTTTTCTTTGCCCTGCTGGTCGTTAGTTTCCTTCAGCTGCTTCATGTCTTCCTTCATCAGCTTATCCAGCTGCTTTTCCAGGTCTTTCTGCTCTTTGGCCAGGGCATCACTGCCTTTCTTGTTCTGGTCGGTCTGGCTCTTCAGGTCTAATTGCTTATCCACGAGCTTGTCAAGCTTATTGGCCATTTCCTCCATCTGCATCCGGGTTTCCAGTTGCTTCATCAAAGCTTCCAGGCGCTTCATGTCCATCTCGAAAAGCTTGTTTTCCTCCTGCATCTGCTGCATGGTCTGCATTGCCTGTTCCTTATTCAGTTTCTGCATCAGTTCCTGCAGCTTTTTCATCATTTCCTTCAGCTCATTATTCAGAAGGTTGTCCATTTGCTCCTTCAGTTCTTCCTGCTGTTCCTGAATGGCCTCACTCATTTGCTTCTGCTTGCTTTGCTGCATTTGCTCCTCAAAACGTTTCTTAATGTTCTCGAGTTGCTCCTTTAGGTCTTCCTGCTTCTGGCTCATTTCCCTGAGCGATTGCTGGTCTTCCCAATCTATTTTATCGCTCTGCAACAGTTTGCTCTGCATTTCTTTCAGCTCTTGCTGCATTTTATGCGTCTGCTGAGAACTGTTGCTCAGACCTGAGTTAATTTGCTTTGCATTTTCATTTATGGCAGAATCAAGCTGCTTATCATTGAAGGCCTGGTAGCTCATTACTTCGCTGCGTGAAGCTTTGCTCCCGTGTACGCCATCATTATCCCAGGCTTCGATGTAATAGCTTACTTTTTGCCCTTGAGACAGGTGTAACTGATCGATATCAAAATAATGCTGGAAGGTAGCCAGGGCACCACCGGCAGTCTTCAGCGGAATACTCTTTGCCAGTATAGTTTTATCCTTGTCTGAAACTGAATAGTGGAATAACACTCTGTTCAATCCATAATCATCCCCTGCTGTTCCGTTCAGCAATACCTGCTTACCCGACACTGTGTCCCTGTACTCCTGTATTTGCACCACAGGATATTCATCGGGTATTACCTGCACATGATACTTATAGCTATCAACGATAGATGATTGCCTGTTGCTCAAAATGAAGGTATAGCTGCTATCATTCATGAACTTGAACTGCGCGCCGTATAAACCTGCCACACCAAGTATAGGAGTTGTTCCGCCATCGCCAAGCCTTAGTCTCGCCTCATCGGTATGTTCTGCAACAAAGCCCCAGCTAATGACAGTTCCCGCGGGCACTGTCATATCTCCAAGGCTTGTACGCTCTTCATCTTTTTTACCGGTATAGGCAGGATAGTCGAGGTGTATTTTGAAAGACTTTACAACAGGCTTCTGAGCTACGTTTATCTTATATTCTTTAGAGTAGTAACCTCCTGCAAACAATCTGAAGTTGGCCGGTTCGGTCACATTCCTGAAAACGTATTGAAACTTATGTCCTTCCAATACCTGCATCGGCACCTTATCGTTGCCTAAAACTACAGACATCTCAGCGGGCAATACATCTCCCTTCACCTGTACCTCCAGTACAAAATCGGAATTGCGTATTGCCTGTAGTTTTGGATTCCTGATAATAAACTGAAACGGTGCGGGCCTTTCAAATTCTTTAGTCGGCTGTAAAAGGCGCTGAGAGGCGTCTTTAAATACATTTGGCGCAGCCACCAGTATAAACACACCCACCAAAAGCACAGGAAGTAAAAACCTGAGGTAGCGCCGGTTCTTAGTGAGGTCAACAGCGGCCGTGATCGGTATCACAGATATCTGGCTGGCTTTCTGTTCTATACTCGCGGCAATCAACTCGCGGCTCGCATTTCCATCGGACTGTCTTTTCAGTTGGAGTATATTCAGCAGCTTGTCGCTGATCTCCGGGAAATGGGTACCTACTATGGTAGCAGCCGTCTCATGAGAGATGACCTTACCGAGGCGGGCCATTTTAGTGAGCGGTATAATCACCCAGGCCACAAGGGCCGAGCTACCCAGCAAAACAAAAAGAGAAACGATTGATACCTTCAACCAAACCGGCATGTACAGGTAGTACTCCCCTACACTCACCATCAGCACATACGAAAGCAGGCATATCAGGAAGATAAGAGATCCGCGAATCACCTTGTTCGCATAGTATTTGCGGATGAACGCATCGAGTCGGGAAATAAGCCAGTCGTAGTTATTCATAATCCTCACACCGTACGCAATATAACGGAAAAACGCTTGCCGTAGTCTTAAGGAATAACTAATATTTGGTCATAAAAAGCAATCTCCCCAATATGCGCCATGTCACAGAAACACATTGAGCCATTCAGCTATTGAGCCATTCAGCCATTAAAATAAATAACTTTGCAGCCCAGACAGGAACCAGGAATGATGCAATTGTACCCCGCTCACGCAGCGGAAGCTTTAGAGTTTAATAAAATATGTCTTTTACTGAAGCAAAAATGCAGGACAGACGCCGCCCGTGAACGGGTGGAAAACCTGCGTTTCCACACCAAACTGGAGTATGTAGAACAAGCTCTCCTGCAAACCGACGAATTCAAGAGCGTACTTAAAGGTTCTGATTATTTCCCTAATGACTTTACCCGAAACGTAGAAAAAGAGCTGAAACTATTGGGAGTACGCAATGCCGTGCTAAGCGGAGAACAGCTGATCGCTTTTCAACAATTGGCAATCACCATTCGCGACATACTACTTTGGGTTAAGAGGCACAATGAACTTTTCCCCAATATCCGCGCGCTTACCGAAAAGATCACCTATGAAAAAGAAATAGCTGTGATCGTTTCTTCCATCCTGGATGAGATGGGCAATGTAAAAGATAATGCATCGAAGGAACTGATGCAGATACGCTCAGAGCTTTCTTCCTTCCGCCAGGAACTGAGAAAACAATTTGAGTCTGTTATCCGCAAATTGAATAAAGCTGGATACCTGGCCGATATATCTGAAGGCTTCCTGAACGGGCGCCGTGTAGTAGCAGTACTGGCAGAACATAAACGAATAGTAAAAGGCATCCTCCACGGCGAAAGTGAATCGCAGAAAACAGTATTCATTGAACCCGAAGAAACTATCAGTCTCAATAATGAGATATTCTCTCTGGAGCGAGCTGAAAGCAGGGAGATACACCGAATACTGGCACAGGCAACAGCTGCCCTCGCAGAGTACCATTCACAACTGGAAAGTTATTACCACCTTTGCGGACTTTTCGATTTCATCCGAGCCAAAGCTGTACTGGCCAATGAAATGCAAGCCGAAATGCCGCGCTTAAGTGCACATCCGGGCCTTCAGTTGGTGAAAGCATACCACCCTCTCCTATTGCTGCACAACCAGCAACAGGGAAAAGCAACGGTCCCGCTCAATATCACCCTCGACCGGAACAACCGCATCCTTATCATCAGCGGCCCCAATGCAGGCGGCAAAACCGTGTCGATGAAAACCGTAGGCCTGCTGCAATTGATGACACAGGCGGGGCTGCTTATACCTGTTGATCCGCGGTCTGAAATCGGCATTTTCAAACAACTGATGATCCACATCGGCGATACACAGTCGATAGAGCATGAGCTGAGCACCTATAGCGCGCACCTGAGGGATATGCGCTATTTTATGGAGTTTGCCAATGGGAAAACGCTCTTCTTTATAGACGAACTGGGTAGCGGCTCAGACCCAAATCTTGGCGGCGCTTTTGCCGAAGCCATAGTAGAAGAACTGGCACGAAGGCATGCGCTGGGTATCATTACCACCCACTACCTGAACCTGAAAGTAATGGCCGGAAAAGTACCGGGCATCTTTAATGGCGCCATGGCTTTTGATGAATCAAAGCTCGAACCTCTATATCAGCTTACAACCGGAAAGCCCGGAAGCTCTTATACTTTTGCTATTGCCCAGCGCAGCGGGCTATCGCCGAAGATCATAGAACGCGCGAGGGAACTTACCCAACGGGAGCATTTTAAGCTGGACAAGGTACTGCATAAGACGGAGCAGCAGTCGGTGAGACTGAATGAAAAAGAGCGTGAGCTGGATAAGCTGATAAAAGAAAACACCAGGCTAAAGGAAAACTATGAACAGCTGACCGACAAAGAACGCCTAAAACAGCACTACGCTACCCTGAAGCTCCAAAACCAGATAAAAAAAGAAGAGCTCGACTATCTCCGCGACATGGAGCGCAAGTTCAAACAGATAATCCACGACTGGAAAAAGACAGAAAACAAACATGAAGTGATACAATCGGCAGAGAATGTACTCTTTAAAAAGAAGCAGATACAAAGCAATGTGGCCGCAGCACGAAAGGCCGATAAGAACTATGAAGTAACCGGAACGGATGTGCAGATAGGCGACCTTGTAAGGAACAAGGTAAATCACCAGGTAGGAACCGTAGATGATATACGTGACAAGCGCGCCATAGTACGCATCGGCAAAATGCCTTTCAATGTGACATTGGACGAATGGGTGGTGGTGAGGAAAAGGAGTAAAAAGGAAAGATCTTAGTTACACCTGCTGCTTGTAAATAGTGTATATCAGATAAATGCCGGCTGTTAAGTAAAAAATAGCGAAATAGCCCAGGAATATCGTTAAACCATAGACCGACGCCCTGATCCATTTTATCTTATAGACATTTTTTAGCGCTATTACCAGGTACACGATTATTCCAAAGAATGTCAGTCCCTGGATGAAACCCATTGCCCGGAGGAACCAATTGGTAGCATCCTCAGGTACCTCAACAACTGACAATATCAGGACGGTGAAAGCGAAAGCATGAACATGCAATGAAAAGATAGAGTGGTCCACAAAATATGCATCCTTCCTCCTTGCAAACAGCACCTTAAGCATCATAGCCATTATTGGGATCATAAAGAACAGAAGCTTTGGAATAGATCTTTCTGTCTTCACCATAGCATTCACGAACATCTCATTTGTTATCCTCCAGCTACCGCGGGTATCAGATGTGTCCGCCCCAGCCTCAGCTATCGCGTTATTAATTGTGGAATCCAGGCTGCTCGTCTCTGTGGCTTTCGCCTTCACGATGGAATCAGTATACCTGTATCGGGCCGCTGCATCCTTCCTGATCGAATCAACTTCAGCCGGACCATGCACAGTTACTCCGCCTCGCGAAGAATCGGCCATAGTGAATGTCCTGGAAAGGCTATTTGTTCCGGAAAAAGAAAAGTATAAAGTGAAGTAAACTATACTCACGAATATATAAAGGGATATCGGTGGAATGTAGCGGCTACGTTTCTTCTCCCAATAGGCTGTTGTCAGCCTGCCGGGCTTTGTGACCAGGGCCTTAAGCGTCTGCCAGAACTTGGAATCATAGTGGAAATAATGAGCAACAAAATGCACTACGAGCCCGATGAAGGTCTCCTTATGTAAATGATTTTCCTGGCCACACTGCGCACAATAGTTGTGCGTGGCGGGAAAACCACAATTGGGACAGATCATCTTTTCCTCCGCATGCCGGGACATCAGGAACAAGATAGAAAAAACATATGGATATTGGCAATAGGAAAGCCTCCATAAAGGAGGCTTAAATAATGAAGTGTCTTATTATTATCTCATTCCGAACATGCAACTTAGTTCATTCAGTAAATGGTTCGAGAGTTTCTCTTCTATATCAAAGTCTATATTGCCAATGTAATTACCGGCAAGCCTCATAGCCTGGAGCTTTTTGGTCTTGTAGTATAGTAGCAGGTCGCCCTGCAGCGGAAGCTCTATTTTATAGGCAGTGCCATTGGCTATCACATTCGCCTTTATATTGTATTTCTTGTCGCCTTCAAAGATAAAATACACGTTAATTGGAGTATTTACCTGCTCTTTAAAGTCACGATCACTGCTCAGCAGGCTGCTGACAATGAGGCGAGACTCAAATTTATCTAACTGGCGGCCGGAGAGCGCATTCAGAAAACTTACCTTAAAGGTACCCGCACTCAGGGGACTCTTGGCAGAACCTTCAGCATTCATCAATACAAGGGGATCGTAGCCAAGCACCTCTTTCTCTTCTGTAAACTTATCATACTGAAAGTGCACGTACTTAGAGCAACCCGTTGTATCAAATTTCTGCGCAAAGACTGCAGCCGGCAAAGCCAGGGCAAGGAAAAAGGCAAATACTTTTTTATTCATCATACCTGGTATGTCTGTATCGGATAAAAATAAGAAATTATTATCAGGTCAATATCATGGTGATCTTCTGAATCATTAAATCGTAGTTCAGACCATCATGTTCTTTACAAGGTTTCCCAGCTTTTTAAGGGCTCTGTCTATCTCGGGCCTCCACTGCATGCCATAGCTAAGCCGCATGCAGTTCTGGTAGCGGTCCTGCAGTGTAAACATACTTCCGGGCGCTATGCTGATCTTGTGCTGCATAGCCTCCTGGTACAGTTGGTAAGTATCGATGCCTTTATCCAGTTCCAGCCAGAGTATAAATCCACCCTGGGGCCTTGTCACCTTCGTTCCGGCGGGGAAGTACTCATTTATGGCCCTTATGTATTGAAGGCTATTTGAGTGCATTGTCTGGCGGAGTTTACGCAAATGATGCTCGTACCTTCCGGTCGCGAGAAAGTTGGCAATTGCAGCCTGCTGTGGCGTGGCGGAAGTAATACTGTGATACAGCTTCAGACGCTTTATTTGTTCTATGTACTTGCCCGGTGCCACCCACCCTACCCTGTAGCCGGGCGCGAGCGTTTTTGATACCGAGCCACACCAGAGCACATTGCCCTCCTCATCAAAACTCTTGCACGACTTGGGCCTGGTCTTACCGAAGTAAACATCGCCATAAAGATCGTCTTCTATCAAAGGAACTCCATGAAAAGCCAGCATCTTCACCAGTGCCTCTTTCTGGTCATCGGGCATGCAATACCCGAGCGGATTGCTGAAATTAGGCACCAGGAAGCAAGCCTTTACATCATGCTTTTGCAATGCCTTCTTCACATCATCGGGGTCAACACCGACATCGGGATCTGTTGGAAGTTCCAGCACTTTAATACCCATACTATTCGCCAGCCTCAGAGTGCCAAAGTATACAGGACTTTCTACAGCTATTGTATCCCCACGCTTTGCCAGCGCCATGAGACAATATGCAACCGCATTCATACAGCCTGCAGTAGTCACAAGGTCATCGGCTTGTAGCCTTCCGCCCCATTGCATAGACCAGCGGGCTATCTGCCTGCGCAGCATTTCATTGCCCTGCAACTGTTCATACCCCGTACCGCTGGCTGGTAATTCGCGAAGCGACTGCACCATTGATTTATTCAGCTTAGCCAGCGGCAACAGTTCCGGAGAGGGCACACTCAGAGAAAATTGTATGACACCGGGTTTCGAAAAATCGTTGTACACTTCAGAGATTATCGCTTCCACATTTTTATTCTTAGTAGTAAGCTGCGGATTGCTTTTCTCTATCTTCTGCGGAAAACGGGAAGGATTAAAACGAACGTAATACCCCGATTGCGGACGCGACTCTATAAGGCCCTTACCTTCCAGGTGGTAGTACGACTGCAAAGCCGTGCTGATACTGATATCGTGCTGCTTGCTGAGTGAGCGCACAGATGGCAATTTGTCGCCAATATTGAGCACCTTGTCCATTATTTGCTGCTCAATGCCCGAGGCGATGTGCAGGTATAAATGCTCGTTTTTACCTTTTTGTGAAATTTTCATTAACAAAACTGTTATGGTCAAAAATACAAAAATTGTATCTGTTTTGTTTCATATAATCTTCTGAATTTTGTTCTGTAAAATTCAACTACCGTTCAAAGAACACTATGACGAAACAGTCGAAGGCGTATGTAGCACTGGTATATATCTGTATAGTTTGGGGAACGACCTACCTGGCGATAAGAGTGGCGGTTCAGTACTACCCCGCTTATCTTTTTGCCGGTGTAAGACAGGTGATAGCAGGGTTGATATTGATAGGAATCGGGCTGGCAACAAATAAAGGCAGGGACTATTCAAAACAAAACATGCTGAGACAAATGCTGATAGGCTTCCTGTTGCTGACACTGGGTAATGGTTTTGTTACCTGGGGCGAGCAGTATATACCATCCGGTGTAGCTGCGCTCATTTGCTCGATGATGCCCATCTTCGCAGTTTGTTTCAATTTATATAGTTCTAAAAAGGAACAAATCAACACCTTGATAGGTGCCGGTCTTTTGTTGGGGCTTGCAGGTGTGGGGTTGATCTTTAAAGACAATCTGGCGGACCTTAGCAACAAGGGCTACCTGATGGGGATTATTGCTACACTTATTGCTACTTGCTCGTGGTCTTATGGCAGCATTAAGAGCAAGAAGTATCCGGCGCCAATAAATCCGATGTTCAACTCAGGCCTGCAGTTGTTCTTTGGTGGTGGCTTCATGTTGATCATAAGTCCCTTTGCTGACGACTACAGTAATCTTGCCTGGCATACAGAAGGCATCCTGTATCTTATCTACCTGATCATTTTCGGATCGGTAATAGCTTATGCTGCTTACATTTTTGCACTCAGAGAACTTCCTGTAGGGATTACAACATTGTATGCGTATATCAATCCCCTGGTAGCGGTGATCATGGGCTATTTTATATTGAGCGAGCCACTGACAATTTATACTGCATTTGCATTCCTCGCCATAGTTGGCGGGGTATACCTGGTAAACAAAGGATACAAGAAGCAACACAAAACGGAAGAGGTACTCAAATTTGAAACAAATCCTGTTAGTGAATCATAAAAAAACATGCGTATGGAATACACAATTTCAGTGAACACACGGAGCGAAAGAAAGGTAAAGGATACCAAATCCATCCCTTTCGGAGTACAGCCAACTGAACACATGTTCATAGCCGAGTATAAAAACGGTGAATGGCGGAACGCGAGTATAGTTCCTTTTACAGAACTTACCATGAGTCCCTTTGCCTTATGCCTGCATTATGGCCAAACAGTGTTTGAGGGTATGAAGGCCTTTATGATGCAGAACGGAAAGGTTAATATCTTCCGCACTGATAAACACTATGATCGTTTCGCAAAGTCGCTGAAGCGCATGTGCATGCCGGTGGTACCTAAAGGACTTTTCATGGAGGCCCTGCATCAACTGGTTCATTTGGACAGCAGTTGGGTACCCGAAGAGGAAGATGGATCGCTCTATCTGCGTCCTTTTGTGATCGCTTCTGAGGAGCGCCTGGGTATTAAGGCAGCCGAGGAATATCTTTTCCTTATAGTTTGTACGCCAGCCTACCAATACTACGCTCAACCGCTGAAAGTAAAGGTTGAATCCGAATACATCCGCGCTGCTGAAGGCGGCACCGGATCTACCAAATGCGGAGGCAACTACGGCGGGGCACTCTACCCCACCCAATTGGCACGCGAGCAGGGTTATGACCAGGTGATATGGACCGATGCCAAAAACCACGAGTATATAGAAGAATCGGGTACTATGAACCTGATGTTTGTAATAGACGGAGTGCTTACTACTCCACCACTTTCAGGAACAATACTTGACGGCGTTACGCGTGACTCTATGCTGACGATAGCAAAACAACTGAATATTCCCGTAGATGTTCGTCCCATTAGTTATAAAGAAATAAAAGACGCCTTGCAAAGCGGCAAAAAAATAGAGGCATTTGGCGCAGGTACCGCCGCAGTAATTGCGCCCATTAAGACAATAGGCATGGATGGCGAAGATTACGATTGCTATATAGATGAAGATGCGATAATGTACGAACTGAAGAATGAGCTGTTCAAAATAAGGAGAGGGCTGACGGAGGATGTAAATAAGTGGAACTATGTAATTTAATTTCAATGGCAACGGTAGAATATTTGAAAAGTGCCAAGAGGCAATTCCTGTATTATAAGACGCTGGGCGAAAAGGCCATGGCGCAGGTAGATGATGCAGGGATCAATTGGCAGACCAATGAGGAAAGCAACAGCATTGCTGTTATTGTAAAGCACCTCTGGGGCAATATGCTCAGCCGCTGGACTGATTTTCTTACTACAGACGGCGAGAAGCCCGGCCGGCAGCGCGATGCTGAGTTCCAAAATGACTGGAAGGGTCGTGACTTCATTGTGCAGAAATGGGAAGAAGGATGGAAATGTCTCTTCGGTGCACTGGAAAGCATAACAGATGATGACCTCAATAAAATAATCTACATCCGCAATGAAGGCCATACCATTCTCGAAGCCATCAACAGGCAACTGGCACACTATCCCTATCATGTAGGGCAAATGATCTACATAGCTAAGATGCTGCAAAATGAGAACTGGCAGAGCCTTTCCATTCCACGCAACAAATCAAATGATTACAATGCCGATAAATTCTCCCAGGATAAAGGGATAAGGCATTTTACAGATAGTGAATTAAAGAAGTAAAAAAAGCAACAGTCCCTCAAAAATGAGGGACTGTCTTTTTTCTATAGTTACCATCTCAAACTCTTATTTATTCTCCATCCTTCTCCTTATTATGTAGGCCATTACAAGCCCCAGGCCGGCGCCAAGAATGATGAGGGCAAAATACAATTCAGGGATATCCTCGGTACGCCTGAGGGTCCGCTCTACCCTTGCCCCCGTATCATCTAAATAAGGATACTTTTCAAACCATACATGTCTTACCTGCCTGTCAATAAGGAAGGCTATAAGAAGGCCGAGTCCTCCGCCGGCAAATAATAATCCGTACCTGAGGCTCTGGAACGAGGAAGGCTCTGCCTGGGCATGATTCTGGCGGGGATTAATACCCTTTTCTATCAAGGCCATATTCTCCTTGTTGCGCAGGTAATACAGTGCAAATAAAGTAGTACATATGCTGAGCATAGCTACTATCGGGACAAGAATCTCTTCAAGCATGTTTTTCTTTTTTATGTGGTTATTTACGTTTCTACCACTATGACGACGTACAGAGAAAAAAAGTTACAAATTTCTTTTTCAAAAAAATAGTTTGCCCTGCCTGTAACCTATATTTATCCGGAAGCGTCTATTTATAACAGTCAATGGACCAAAGTCTACAAGATCCTGATATCATCCGGCAGGTGCTTAAGGGGCAGAAGCAGGCCTTTTCGGTGCTGGTGGAGCGCTATCAGCATTTTGTTTTTACTATAGCCCTGAGACATGTGAATAACCGGGAAGAAGCAGAAGAGTTGGCACAAGACGTATTTGTAAAAGCATACCGTTCCCTGGCCGACTATAAAGGTCAGAGCAAATTTTCCACCTGGCTGTATGCTATTACGCATCACACCTGCCTTTCGTTCATGCGAAAGAAAAAAGAGCAACTGCTGAGCCTGGAAGAAAAACACGAACAGATTGCAGCCGGGTATACCGATAGCAAGACTACCAGGATACTGGTGCGGCAGGCCTTGCAGCATTTGCCGAAGGCAGATGCAGAAATACTGGCGCTCTTCTACCTGGCAGAACAATCACTTGAAGAAACCGGGCAGATACTTGGATTGAGCCTGAGTAATGTAAAGGTCCGCCTCTTCAGGGCAAGGCAAAAATTAAGAGATATTTTAGAGCAGAAGTATAAAGAAGAATTGAAACATCTGTAAATTACAGTAGTATGGAAAGCATAGAAGCGATAGAATTAAGACTGTGGAGCTACATTGATGGCGACTGCGATGCTGCCGAAAAGCTGGGCATCGCTGCACTTATTACTACAGACCCCGTGTGGAAGGAAAAATATGCAGAACTGCTTGCCGTACATGAAGGACTGCAGGCAATGGAAAGCGAGCACACTTCCTTGCGCTTCAGCAAGAATGTGATGGAGGCCATTGCAGATGTAAAGGTCGCCAGGGCAACCAATTCCTACATCAACCCATCGGTAATAAGGGGTGTGATCAGCTTCTCGGTCGCTC
>CAMPKR010000034.1 GCA_946887345.1 uncultured Bacteroidota bacterium
GCACAGGAACGGCCAATAACGATAGCTCGGAAGGGAAGGCCATTGAAGCGGTATTTGGTGATAATCCTCCCAAAGCATCTTCAACAAAATCGTTCACGGGGCATACCCTTGGCGCTTCAGGCGGAGTAGAAGCAGTGTTCAGTGCACTAGCGATACACGATGGCATCGTGTTCCCCAATATGCGCTGGCAAACACAAATGGAAGATGTCAACTGGCGACCTGTAACTGAACTGCAAACCGGACTTAATATTCGTCACGTACTTTCCAACTCCTTTGGTTTTGGAGGAAACTGCTCGTCACTTATATTCTCAAAAAACTAGCATGGATTTATATATCAACGGAACAGGACTTATAAGCGCGGCAGGAAGTAACAGTGACGATAGTTTTTTAAATAACACTCTACAGTATAACACAGACAGGCTCTTAAGTAAAGAGCCGGACTATACCTCCTATATCCCGCCAATGCAGCTGCGTCGCATGAGCAAGGCCGTACGCATGGGTATTGGCGCCGCACGCATCGCAATGAGCAACGCCGGCATAGAGAAGCCCGATGCGCTTTCTATAGGTACCGCCATGGGCTGCCTGTGCGATACAGAAGTATTTCTCTCAAAAATGGTGGAGCAGAAGGAGCAGATGCTAACACCAACAGCATTTATTCAATCGACACACAATACTGTCGGTGGGCAGATCGCCTTGTTGGCCGGGTGTCACGGCCACAATCTCACTTACGTGCACCGCGGTCATTCCTTTGAGCATGCTATGATAAATGCGCAACTGTATCTCAACCAGCACCCCAAAGAAAATATACTCGTAGGAGGAATAGACGAACTTACCGATAGCAGTGTGGCCGTTTTAAAAGGGACGGGCATTTACAGGAAAGCAAACAGCACCGAACATCTGCTCGAAACAAACGATTTAGGGAGCATCGCCGGCGAAGGTGCTTCATTTTTCATTGCCGGAAAGGAAAAATCTACCTGCTCTGTCCGTATAAAAGATATCAGTCTCTTTACAACTAAAGACAATTCCGAAGCCACCGCAAAACTTGATTCTTTCCTGCAGAGGAATGAACTTCATCCTAACAATATTGACCTCATCGCGAGTGGTCGTAGCGGCGATAGCAGGTATAATGCCTTTTACGATCAGCTTAACGAGCGCTTTCCGGGCACTGCCATAGTGGGCTTCAAACACCTCAGCGGGGAATATGCTACCGTTTCCGGGTTTGCCTTAGGTCTCATTACCTTGTTAAAACGGAACTGCAACATCCCCGATTTTCTCTATCTAAACAAAAAACAGATTAACACCATTGATAACATCCTGTTAATCAACAATTACATGCATTACTATAGCCTTTGGCATTTACAGGCATAGTTAAAAAGACAATAAACTCATCCTTTGGCATTTTTTTTTAAGACCTTGATAAATATCCCCACCCATATGCAGCAGCGCCACACGTATGAGACAGGCATAATAGGAAATTGCTCCTTTATAGCCCACGTACACAAAAATACCAACATTGCCTGGCTTTGCTGGCCCCGCTTCGACAGCAGCTTTATCTTCGGCGGACTACTTGATGAAAACAAAGGCGGCCGGTTCTCAATTCTGCCTGAAGGGGAATTTTCTTCTACACAACAATACGTGGAAAATACCAATGTATTAGAGACAATTGTAGAATGCTCCGAAGGAAAGTATAAAATAACGGACTTTGCTCCACGTTTCAACCTTTACGAGAGGTACTTCAAGCCGCTGATGCTGATACGTAAAATAGAGCCCGTCAGCGGACACCCGCGTGTCAAGATATCATGCAAACCTATCGGTGACTATGGCGAAAATGTCTTACAGCCTATACAGGGCAGCAACCACCTGGAGTTTTTTGGTCTCAACAAGCCACTTAGGCTGACGACCAATATTTCTCTCAATTATATCATAGACGAGCGCTACATGGTATTGAACGAAACCAAATATCTGGTACTAACTTATGGTTTACCGCTTGAAGCACCATTGGTCTCCACCGTAGAAGACTTTCTTACACGTACCATTACTTATTGGCGGCAGTGGATCAAAAAGATCGGCATAGAGAATATGTACCAGCCTGAAGTGATCCGATCTTCCCTTGCCCTGAAAATACACCAATACGAAGACACAGGGGCTATCATCGCTGCCAGTACCACCAGTCTCCCTGAATTTGACGGAAGTGGCCGTTGCTGGGATTACCGCTTCTGCTGGCTGCGTGATGCTTATTATATACTTAATGCTTTCAACAACATTGGCCATTTCGAAGAGGCTGATCAGTATTTTCACTTCATAGCTAACCTCGCCCAGAAAGAAGACAACCGCTACAATCCTCTTTATACCGTCACAGGTAGCGCGGATTTCAGAGAGATCATTCTTGACTTGGATGGCTATCGTGGCAATAAACCAGTGCGGGTAGGCAACCAGGCTGTGGAGCATATACAGAACGACACCTACGGGCAGGTAATGTTGTCTTTGTTGCCATTATATACTGACAAACGCTTTACTGTGGAAGAACGCCAGGATTCTTCTATCTGGATATATAACATATTGAACAAAATAGATGCCACCCTCGATGAACCCGATGCAGGCATCTGGGAATTCCGCACCATTGCGCAGGAACACTGCTATACCAACCTTTTCCAATGGGCCGGATGCAGGGCAGCGGTCAAAATGGCCAAACATATTGGCGACGAACATCTGTTGCAAAAAGCCCGCAGTCTCATGGAAAGGGCTAAAGCAAAGATAGAGGCCTGTTACGATGAAGAGCGAAAGGTGTACACCCAGGCAATAGGCGTCTCACACCTTGATGCCAGCACTTTGCAGTTGATAATGATGAACTATCTCGACCCCCACTCTCAAAGGGCAAAAGATCATCTTTCCGCCCTTGAAGCAGAACTAAAAACAAAGGACGGGTTGTTTTATCGGTATATACACAAAGACGATTTTGGCACTCCCCAGACTACATTCCTGGTTACTGCCTTCTGGTACGTGGAAGCACTCGCCTGCGTAGGCAGAGTGGACGAAGCAATGGAGCACTTCAGCAACTTGCTGAAATACACTAACCACCTCGGCTTGCTTAGTGAAGATGTAGATGCCGAAACAGGTAGCCAATGGGGCAACTTTCCGCAGGCATATAGCCATGTGGGTCTGATGAATGCTGCGTACCGCATATCGAAAAAGCTGGATCGTCCGGGATTTTTCTAAGTGATGCTCTTAAAGATGGTATAGCGGAGCAGCATCTCCAGGGCCAGGCATATCAGCGCCAATGCTGCGAATGGAAAGAACAATTCTGCATAGTGCTTGAAGGAACTGATTTCTATTTTCGTTTTTTCCAACTGGTCTATTTCTTTGTATACATTGTTCAGCGACTTATTATCCGTTGCCCTAAAGTATTTACCTCCTGTTTCAACCGCTATTTTCTTCATCAGGGGCTCATCTATCTGCACAGGCACCATTTGCATTTGCATACCCATAGGGGTTTGCACGGGGCTAAGTGCCTGTCCCATTGAGCCTACCCCTATTGTATAAACCCTGATTTTATATGCCTTGGCTATTTCCAAGGCTGTTGCAGGATCTATCAGGCCGGTGTTGTTCACACCGTCCGTCATCAATATGATCACCTTGCTTTTTCCCTTCGAGTTACGCAGGCTTTGCACGGCGGTCGCCAGGCCCATACCTATCGAAGTGCCATCCTGTAGCATACCGCTTTTCACGGCGCTTATCTGTTCCTTCAGCACGTGATGATCTATCGTTATCGGGCACTGGGTAAAGCTCTCTCCCGAAAAGATCACCAGCCCAAGCCGGTCGGTGGGCCTCTGATCCACAAAGCTCAGTGCTACCTTTTTAGCTGCCTCTATACGGTTTGGCTTAAAGTCCTCAGCCAGCATACTACCGGAGATGTCCATACTGAGTACGATGTCTATGCCCTCGCTGTCAATACTCTCTGTCGTGTTGCTCGATTGTGGACGTGCAAGAGCTACTATTATTGCTACCAGCGCTAACACGCGAAGCACAATCAGCACAGGTCTGAATCGCACTTTCCACGATGGTTTTACACCTTTCACACCGGCTGTTGTCGTTAGCCTCAGTGAAGGGCTACTAACCTTTCGATTACGGTTTCGCCACCATATCAGCAGGGGAATAAGCAGCAGCAACCCGAAGTACACCGGGTGTGCAAAACTTAAATATTTCCAGTCCATCAGTGCCTTCATGACTCTTGCTCAGTATTGTCTGTAACGGGTGCTTTTGTGTTGATTACAAATTCTTTAGCATGTTCCATTGCCTGCATATGTTCTGCAGAACTAGGTTGTGCCCTTGCGAACTTAGCCAGGTCAGCTGTATAGAGTATAGAAGCCAGCATATCGTGCTGACCGTTCATCTCTTTATGCATTCTTGCCTTTTGCAGTATTTCATCGGTAGTCAATTCCATTACGGGCGTCCTGAAACGCTCCTCTATATATACACGTAATATATCAGTCAGCTGCGTATAGTACTCTTTTATACCTTCCACCGTTCCGCTATGCCATATCTTCCTGGCTTCAAGTTCAGCTAGCAGGCGTAAATATTTTTCCTGCAAGGTCTCCCTCGGTCCGGCCGGAACAACCATCGGCATAGGAGCTTTCTTATTCTTCTTAAAGTAATAAACCACAAACGTAGTCAGCCCTATCAGTACCAGGGCGCCAATAATAAGCCACAGGTAATCAAGCCAGCTGCCTTTTACTTCTATTATTCCTTTAATCCCCTTAAACGCTTTCGTGGTATCTACTGCTACAGTCTGCACCAACAGCGGAAATGAATCTGTCTGTATGACGTAGGCCGCACCTCCTTGCGGAATAACCGAAAACTGGAAAGGCGGGATAACAAATATTCCCGAATCAAACCCCGTCACTAGCAGTCTTTGCCTGTATATAGTTACATCGCCTTGCTTACTGGTATCTATTTTTCCTTTTTCTACTATTTCCAGCGAGTTAAAGGTATCAGGTAAAGTAGCCCACTGTAGCCTGCCCGCGTTAGAATTGGCCTGCACTTCTATAAACACCCTGGCCTGGTCACCTACTGTAATGCGGTTGGCGTCCAGTTTGGCGCTCACCGCAGCATCCTGGGCTATACTTTCCCCCGTCGCTAAAAAGCATATAAGTAATAAACAGTTTCTCAGTATAGTTCTCATGCTTGTTACCTTCCTTTAAAAAAGCCCTGCAACTTTTTTACATAGTCTTCGTCCGTCCGTATATGCAACAGTGATGCCCCGCTCTTCCTGAACGACTGGTCACAATACTTCCTGTGTTGATTAAAAGCCTCAGCATACTTCGTTCTCACCGGCTTATCATCCGTATCCAGCCACTGCAGTTCTTTTGTCTCAGCGTCCATTACCTGCACTAGTCCCGCTGCTGGTAGTTCCTTATCATATCGGTCATATACCTGTATTCCTACCAGGTCATGACGGCGCGCCGCCAGCTGCAGGGCCGTATCATAGCTGCTGCTGATAAAGTCGCTCATCAGCACCGTGATAGTCTTTTTTTTCTGTACGTTATTCAGGTATTCCAGCGCTACACGCACGTTGGTAGTTCCCGTTTGCACAGGTTCCAGCGCTATTAGCTCCCGTATGATGCGTAGTATATGGCTTCTGCCCTTCTTGGGCGGAATGAACTTTTCTACTTTATCGCTAAAGAAAATGACGCCCACTTTATCGTTATTGGTAGCCGCCGCAAAAGAGAATACCGCGCTGATCTCTGTGATCAACTCCCTTTTCAGCCGCTGCTGCGAACCAAATAGCGAACTGCTGCTTATATCCACCAGGAGCATTACGGTGAGTTCGCGCTCTTCTTCGAAGACTTTTACAAACGGATGGGAAAAACGGGCTGTTACATTCCAGTCAATGTTTTTTACGTCGTCACCGTGCTGATACTCTCTCACCTCGCTAAACGACATACCTCGCCCCTTAAACGCAGAGTGATACTCACCTGCAAAAATATGGTTGCTCAGTCCCTTAGTCTTTATCTCTATCCGCCTTACTTTCTTTAGTATTTCAGCAGTAGTCATCTTATGTCCGGATCAAAAACAAATTATCTCAAAACTGTAAGCCCTTACAGTTCAGAGTATCGCAAATGTAACAGTTCCATGGCTTAGATGTAAGGCGAATTCTTTAAAATTTTCTAAAAAATTGCACGGCTTGCATAAGCAATTATGCCCTAGTTTTGTACCAAATCTAAACCAATGTCTATAAAAACACAATTAGCTATACCAGGCCTTTTTACGGCTTTCCTGCTTGCCTCCTGCGGAGAAAGCACCAATACTGACCAAAGCACCAACACAGATAGCGCACAGGTTGCTCCAAGGGAAATAACAACTGCACCTGTGCCCGCTTCTCCTGAGTTTCCGGGTGCAGCCATATCCATCACTTCCGCAAAAGCAGAAAAGGCAGGTGCTGACTCGATAAAGCTCAATTTCACCTTCGGGGTAAAGAATTATGAACTAAAAAGCCAGACCGCTGATGCTGAGGGCAAGCAATGTAACAACTCTGCCCAGGGACAGCACATCCACTTTATTCTTGATAACAAGCCATACACTGCCCTCTACGAACCAAAACACAGCGTAACGCTTCCCATGAATAGCGACGAACACTATCTCTTGGTTTTCCTCAGCCGCTCTTACCACGAATCGCTGAAAAACAAAGAGGCTGCTGCTGTTTATCACTTCAAGATTGACGAGAACGGAAAACTGCAGAAGCTGGATGACCCTAAAACGCCTATGGTATTCTATAGTCGTCCGAAGGGCGACTACCTGGGCAGGGATACTGCCAATGTCCTTTTCGACTTCTACGTATGGAATGCCACTCTCGGTGCGGACTACAAAGTAAATGCTCAAATAAACAGCGGGCAAAGCCAAAAGACAATGGATGTAACTGAGTGGAAACCTCAATTCCTGCAAGGCCTGAACATGGGCACGTCCAGCATTACTTTAACTTTAATGGACAAAGACGGCAAAGCTGTCGAAGGACCAAATACCACCGTTACCAGGGAATTCAACCTCTCTGCTGACGAACCAATGAAATAAAGCCACACAGCGAAAAAAAGAGAGGCCGTCCCGACAGTTGTGGGGACGGCCTCTCTTTTAATAATTTATCTAAGCTACTGCTTTAGAAGTTTCCTTATCTAAATTCTCAAAAATCGAGTTGTTGCTGATAAACTCCGGCACCAAATCCTTCATTTGCTCTACTGTTTCTGTCGAGTAGTGCTTGCGGGCGCTGGCAATCATCTTCTCAATATGCCCCTTCACTTCGGGATAGTTATATTCACGCACGCTGGCTATCATTATCTTATCATGGTAGGTGGGCTGTGTATTTTCTGCGTTATTCAGCAGCTCTTCATACAGTTTCTCACCCGGTCTCAGTCCTGAGAACTCTATGCGCACATCCACATCCGGTGTTTTACCGGCAAGGCGTATCATCTTCTTCGCCAGGTCTACGATCTTTACGGGCTGCCCCATATCGAATACAAATATTTCCCCTCCTTGACCCATCACACCTGCCTCCAGTACCAATCGGCAAGCCTCCGGTATGGTCATAAAGTAGCGGGTGATCTCAGGATGCGTTACAGTTATTGGTCCACCCCTGTCCAGCTGTTGCTTAAAGCGTGGTATCACAGAACCGTTAGATCCCAGTACGTTACCAAAACGGGTGGTCACAAACTTGGTGGGATAGGCCATACCTTTCTGTGTCACCAGGTTCTGAGTCTCAGAAATGAATTTGTACAGGCTTTGCGTATATATTTCGGCAATGCGCTTCGACGCACCCATTATATTAGTAGGGTTCACCGCTTTATCCGTTGACACCGTAACAAACTTCTCTACACCATTTGCCACAGCCAGGTCAGCCAGAGTCTTCGTTCCCAACACATTATTGATAATAGCCACTGAAGGATTGTCTTCCATCATCGGCACATGCTTATATGCCGCCGCATGGAACACTATATCAGGGTTGTAGGTCTCGAACAGGTTCTCCATGCGCTGATAGTCGCATACATCACCCATATAAGCCTTATAGTTAGCGCTCTTATAGTTTTCGTTCAGTTCCAGGGTTAGATCGTGCATCGGCGTTTCGGCCTTATCACAAAGTATAATGAGCGACGGATAGTAACTCGTCAGTTGCCTTACTATCTCACTACCTATCGATCCCGCAGCGCCCGTCACTAGTATCTTCTTACCTCTCAGCTCCGAATCTATCTTGTCATTGCTTATCTTTATCACTGGCCTTTCCAGCAGGTCCTCAATGTTGATGTCTTTCAGCTGTTGAATGTTCAGGTTGCCGTTCAGCCATTGCTCTATCGGCGGCACCTGCTGTACACGCAGGCCATAGTTCAGGCTTATATCTACCAGGTAGTTCAGCTGCACTTTGGAAATCCCCCGGTTCGCGATAATGAGCATCTCTATTCCATCCTGCTTCAGCTTCCTGAAGTTATCATCGTCGGTTCCATATATAGGAATACCGTCCATAATTCTACCCGCACGCGATAAATTTTCGTCTAGGAAGGCCGCTACCTGCAGGTCGCTGTTGGTCAGGTCGTTGATCACCTTTTTGGTCATTACTCCCGCCTCTGAGACGTCAAAAATGGCCACCTTGGTCTTTATTCTTTCCTCTTGCTGTTTCTGGCTGTAATAATTATTAAAAAAATGCTTAATGCCCAGCCTGTACGAAATAAGTGTGAAGTTGGTGGTAAACCAGTATATACCTACCACCGCCTTAGGAAACAATAACGTCGCCCTCGGCGGCTGGTTCAGTATCAGGTTAATAACGTAGTAAATAAGGGTGGCAAGCGAGTTAACTATTATCAGGCGGTACGCATCTTCAATATTGGTGTATCGAATTATACCTGCATAACTCTTAAAAATGTAGAATAGAACACCATTCACCAAGAGCGACAAGCCAAAGATGAGGTTGAGATCAAAGCGGGCCATCTCATGCCAGTCAAAATTGAACCTTAGTGCAAAGGCTACGAAGATTGAGAACTGGACAAAGAATATATCAACTAAAAAGATCAACCACCGTGGCAGAATCCTTATCCTGTACTGCATATATGTGCGTTCCTGTCTGTTTTTTAAATGATAGGGAGGAGTTGGTTAGTAATGGAAATTGTGAACTCTATTGTTAAAGTACAAAAATACTGTAAAAAGCGCTATATATTTTAACGAAAAATTAAGTTATCCACGGCTAAATCACAGGCCTTGTTTCTCTTTTCAATAAACATTAACGTTTTGCATTATAGTCCTCAGGAGTATATGTAATACTTTAGCCTTTGATGAAATCTACCCAAAGCCGCAACGGCATATCGGTAAATAATACTGTCTCACAACTTAGAAAGTCGTTCCTTTTAATAAACGGTACTATTGCTTTCTTCTTTCTGCTGTATCTCTTGCAGGCTTATGTTCTTTACGAACGTTCCAGCAAATCAGACCTCCTGGTAATACATACCAATGACGTTCTGGCAAATATAAAATCAGCAGATGCTAATATTATAGAATCTGAGGCTGCTTTGAATAGCTACCTGCTGCACAAAGATGCCGCACATCTCGATCGTTTAGACCGCTCGGTAAAAGATCTGAGCAGTGATATTGCCAACCTTAAAACCCTTACGGCTGATAATATGCAACAGTCGACACGGGTGAGGGAACTGAAGCGCCTCTCGGTTGAAAAGATCGCTACTTCCCGGAATGTCATCGACGCTGCGAAGAATGGTACCGACTACTCAACTGCCAACACCAGGCTCCGTCAACTGGATCAGAGAATACATACCAATCTCTCAGCTCTCCACACCACCGAATCAGAATTGCTCGCCACCCGTACGGAAGACAATCGCTACTATAGCAAATCGAGGGTTGTTTTTTCTGTAATAAGCTACATATTGGTCAGCATTTTTCTGATTATCACCATTTACAAGATCAATCAGAACATACGCAAGCGCACCCTCGCTGAGGACCGCGCCAGGCTGAACGAGGCAAAGTATAAAGTCCTGGTGGAGGATTCGGACCTCACAATGCTGGTGATAAACGAAGATGGCATCATCAAGTTTGCCAACAAGAATGTCGAAAAACTGGTGGGCTTCGATCCCCGCGAATTGATCGGCTTCTCCCTGATGGAAGCGGCGCCCCGTAAGTTTAAGAGCGAGGTACAGCATGTGCTCTATCTGCTGAAGAAAACAGGCAACTATAATAGTACGCTTGAACTTCAGATTTTCACTGCCACCGGAACCAAATGGGTATCGTGCAGGGTATTTCCTGTGAGTAAAGAAACAGACGAGGCCCATGAATGGCAGGTAGTTATCTGGGATTTCGAAGAAGAAAAGCAACTCCAACTGGAACGTGAGGTCATGGAAGGTCAGCGCAGGGAGGAGCAAAAACTCGTTCAGGATATCCTTGACAATATTCCTTCTGTTATCTTCCTCAAGGACGTTGACGGCCGCTATGTCATGATCAATAGCAAAATGGAACAGGTACTTGGCCTTTCCGCTTCAAAGGTGATCGGCCAGGCAGACTTGCAGCTGATTCCTGACAAAGCCCGCTATCTGGAATTCAAGTATTCAGATGATAAAGTACTGATACACAAAACCGCCAATAGCTTCGAAGACGTGGTTGACTATGGTAATGGAAAAGTAGAATACTACTGGGTTACTAAATTCCCGCTACTTGATGCCCAGGGCAACGTAAAGCACATATGCGGTCTTGCAACTGACATCACCGAGCGCAAAGAGGGAGAGATTAAACTCCTGAATGCAAAGAAAGAAGCCGAGCAGGCCAAGGCTGCACAGGAATCTTTCCTGGCTAATATGAGCCACGAAATACGCACTCCTATGAACGGAATCATAGGCATGGGCAACCTGCTCATGGGAACCGAACAAAATGACGAACAAAAAGAATTTACCGAGAACATACAGGAATCAGCCAGGAATCTCCTGGCGATCATAAACGATCTGCTCGATTTCTCTAAGATCAAATCGGGCAAGTTCCTCTTCGAAAGTGCCCCATTCAAGTTGCGCCAGACTATAAAGAAAACCCTGTACCCACTCCAGTTTAGAGCAGAAGAAAAACTGCTGAGGCTCAACATAGATATTGACAACTCGGTGCCTGACGGCCTCATAGGTGACGGCCTCAGATTCCAGCAGGTAATGATTAATCTCATTGGCAACGCCATCAAGTTTACAACCAAAGGAAGCGTAAATATCAGCGTTTCAGCTGGCGAAGAAAACGCGGGTTATATCGATCTCCAACTGGAAGTAAGCGATAGCGGAATAGGAATTGCGGAAAACAAATTGGGATACATTTTCGAGAGCTTCACCCAGAACAATGTCAACACTTCACGCAAGTATGGCGGTACAGGCCTGGGGCTTGCGATTGTTAAACAATTGGTAGAACTCCAGCAAGGCCATGTATGGGTATCAAGCACGCTGGGAAAAGGTTCAACATTTACTGTAATAATCCCATACAGGGTAAGCCATGAAGAAACTGCCCAGGAAGTGAAGACCAGCTATATACATGATCGAGATAATGAAATGCTGCTGGAAGGCATCAATGTCTTAGTGGCTGAGGACAATACCATCAACCAAAAGGTTGTAAAGAATACTTTGCAAAAGCAGGGAGCTACAGTAAACATCGTCAACAACGGCCAGGAGGCTATTGATGCACTCCAGGAAGAAGACTACGATGTAGTGCTGATGGACCTGCAAATGCCGGAAGTAGATGGTTACAAAGCTACCCGTTATATCCGGGAGGTAATGCGGAGGGAACTACCAATACTGGCTATGACTGCCGATGCACTGAAAGGCGAAGCGGAGAAGTGCTTCGATGTGGGCATGACAGGTTTCATTTCTAAGCCTTTCGAACCTCGCGATCTTTACCACCAGATACTACAGGTAACTAACGACCGGAAACTACTGGAAGATTTAAAAGCCACAGAAAGTCCGGCAGAAAAGTCGACAGAATTAGTCGATTTTAGCTTCCTTTTCGAACTATCTGACATGGACCCTAAATTCATTTCAGATGTATTGACCATCTTCCTTGAAACTATGCCGGAAGGCCTTGATAAACTCAACAATCTTATACAAGACGAATCTGATTGGGACGCTATCTCCAAGCAGGCTCACTTCCTGAAGTCGAGCACTAGTGTAGTGAAAGTCGGCGATATGTTCGACAAATTATACGACATAGAAAAACTTACAAAAATATCCGGAACGGAACTAGAAACTATCAAGATCATTTTCGCCGAGATACAGGAGCTTTTCATACAAGCCCACCCCATCCTGCTAAGCGAAAACGAACGATACAAAAAAGCAGTTGTTGCATAAAAAATAAAGTCCCGGAAAGCGGGACTTTATTTTTACTTATGTTAAGCTCCCCCAAACCTCAGGCCGATACAAAACGGATGCTGATCAAGAGCAGTTTTGTGCAGTGAAGTAACCTGGTAACTGGCGTATATCCTGAAATAGCTCGCTATACCAATCTCCCCGGTCAGGCATGCATTAAAATCGCTGAAATTAAACCCATCATGATTTTTCACTTTACCTCTCGGTCCCGATATCTGCTTTGTCCAGGAGCTAAGCCTGTAGCCACCGGTCACGCCCACACCATATACCAGCCACAAGTCCTTTCCCATCCGGGTTTTAGCCGTTAGCGCCACCGGTACGCTCAGGTAAGTAAAGCCGAGCTTGTTTTTGCTGAAGTTCACGGTATCCATATACACTTCGGGATTAGTATTATTCAGGTAGCTGATATCCTTGCTAAACCTGAAATTATACATCTG
>CAMPKR010000035.1 GCA_946887345.1 uncultured Bacteroidota bacterium
GAAATATTTTATGACTCCCAAAGAACAAAAAGCAGAATTGCGGAAAATACTCCTGGCAAAAAGAGACGATTTGGCACTTAACTACAAAGCCCTCCTTGATAATGCAGTCGTTTCCAAACTGGAAGAACTTATTGAGCAACGGCAGCCCAAAGTGATACATACTTATCTTCCTTTCGGTTCTGAGATCGATATTTATCCTCTTATTCAATCTTTGCTTGATAGGAATTTCGCTGTGATATGTCCGAAGTCGTTACCGAAAAGGGAGTTGCAGAATCTTGTCTTGCATTCTCTTTCAGAATTGGAAGAAGGTCGTTTTGGTACTAGACACCCGGCTAACAGCTCTGAGTACACAGGTGAGATAGATATGTATATCGTTCCGGGCATCGGCTTTGATAATCGGAGTTACAGGCTCGGCTATGGTTCGGGCTACTACGATAAATATTTCTCCTCACATCCTTCGGGCTATAAAGTAGGTATCTGCTATCCTTTCCAGGTCATCAACAACTTCCCCGAAGAACCACACGACGTGAAACTGGATCAGGTGATCTATTAGATTGCAGTGTGTGAATCAACAAATTCGCAAAGATACCTAGGATGACGAATGAGGGCCGGTGGCCGCAACTAAGATTGTATTTAAAGAGCTGTTATACGTTACGAAGGAAACAAAAAACAGGGTATTATCTTCACCGGTCAATTGCATCTGGCACAGTTTTTCACCTGTTTTTGAAAAAGGAATATGGGCTGGTTAATACAATTGCTGGTAAACGCCGCTATACTACTGTTGATGGCCCAAATAATGCCTTCGGTAAAGGTGAGAAACTATGGAACTGCTATTGGTGTGGCATTGGTAGTTGGGTTGCTGAACGCCACTGTTGGCTTTCTCTTACGCTTTCCGCTGAACCTGGTGACACTCTGGCTGCTGTCCTTCCTGGTCCGGCTGATAGTGACGGCACTGATGATACAGTTGGCGGATAAGTTCTTCTCCGGTTTCGAGGTTCGCGGGTTTTTGCCGGCTTTTCTTATAGCCGTGATAATAGCGTTGGTAGGCACCTTGATCGGCAGATAGCTCTTTTTAACGGGTTAGGGGCAATTTTATCAAATAAATGTTTATATTCGTATATATATCGGGTAGGGTATTTTGCCCGGTCAACTTAATAAACAGTATGAAAAAACTCATCATCATCGCATTACTGCTAGCAGGCACGGGTAGTGCTTTTGCTCAGTCAAACAAGAACACCACTTCTGCCACACAGCCTTCCGGTCGCAGTATTTCTGAACAAAGGGCCACTAATGAAACCGAGCGCATGACCATGATGCTTGATCTGAGTAAAGATCAACAAACCAAGGTAAAGGCGATCAACCTGGCGGCTATGACAGAGATGGAGCATCTCAGGGGGAAATCTCCTGAAGCGAGCAGGGATAAGGCGAGAGGAATAATGGAGCAAAGGGATAAACAATACAAAACTGTCTTAACTGAAGCTCAGTATAAGAAGTACGAAGAGCTTGCCGGAAGGCGAAGATAAACCGTATTGAAGCCTATCAAACAACGTTATAAAGAAAGAGAGTTCCGTTGCGAGGCGGAACTTTTTTACTGAAATAGATTTAGTCTGCTGAATTTACAGAACCAGGTTGCCCCTGTTGTCAAATACGCGGATCACCTTCATAAAGCGGTTACGATAGTGGTCATTAAGACCGGTGATGGTAACTGCAGATTCCCTACCCGAGGTGGAGTGTATGAAACGCAAGCTGTCGGTGTTTGAAGTGATGATTCCCATATGTCCTACAACGCGGATATTGGGGTCGGTGCCTGTGAAAAGGATTAGATCTCCCCGGCGTGCTTCTTTTTCAGGTATTTCCCTGCCAAGATGAGTGAAATCGACGGAAGATCTCGGAACATGGAGATTGAAATTGCTGAAAACATAAGTAATGAAACCTGAACAGTCGAAACCGCTCTCCGGCTTGGCACAACCATAGTTGTAAGGTGTACCGATGAGTGTTTCTGCAAAACTGGCAAGGCTGTCGGCCATATTACTTCTTGTGCTCTCGGCTGCGTGATAAGCGGCACGCATCTGGCCTTGCTCTTCCTTTTTCTGCAGCCCTGCAGGTAGATAGCAGACTGCCAGCAGCACAACAGTTATCAATATGAACATGAACCATTTCATCGGTATCTGAGAAAACAAAGTCGTGCCTGTAAAGCAGTATAGTATGCAAAAAAAATGGCGTCATGACGACGCCTTCCTGTATCGGGCATAGTGATCTACACCTGGCAGGTTATGAATGTATATAGCATTAAAGGCTTTGCCGGTTACGCATCCGTTCTACGGTCACCACCGCGGAGGATGGCAACAAACAGCAGAATAAATACTGCTATACCAACCACCCAAAGGATGGGATTGTTATACCAATTCTCGCCACTGGACTTGGTTATATCTACATCAACCTTTGCGGCGCCATCTTGTGCATAGGTATAAACACTCGTCAGTAAGGCCATTATTATTAAGGCCAGCCTATTCTTTAAGATCACCGGATTTTTCATAGTAGTGTTTTTTTAGTCAGTTTGATAAGGGTAAAAAACTATGCCTGCAACTGTTGCTAACTGTAGAGATATCAAGCTGTCGGAAGGTGTTTGTTTTTACATTTCTTCCAGGTCCGAACGCTTTTTGGCTTTTATTCCGTCTGTGATTAAGTAACCAATACCAACGCTTAGCATTACGTAAGCCTGGTAGTTAAGCTGGGGACCTCCCGAGAGTTTTGCGAGGTTGCCGTTTACATACCACAGGTCCTTGCTGAGGGCAAGTGTGTAACCGGCCCTCAGGCTGAGGTAGTATGTTCGCTGCATTGAGTAGCCTATGCCGAGGTCAGCTACTACTTTGGAGTTACGGACTGCTTTGTGATTTAGAGGTGCAGCAAAATATTGTTCGAAAGTGGGATTAGCAATGTTCGTGAGTCTTTCGTTGTAAGTGTATTTAAACGAACATGCTTTGAGACCAATATAAGGGTAGAATGAACGTGTTGGTTCTTTCAGTAAATCGTATCCTACAGTAAAGGAGCCTTGGGTGTAAACCATTCTCAGTTCTGCTGTATCAGATTTTGGGTTTCTTTCTCCGCTTGCATAGGTAAAAGACACAACAATGTTCTTTAAGCGAAGATCGACGCCAAGGCCACCTGCCAACAAGGGGACTTGTGATTCGGGCAGGTTAAGGCTTCTGAGGCGTGAGTTGAAGGCGCTGTTGTTTATGATCGGCACTTCAAAAGGGACGGTGATATAGAATCCTGTAGTTGACTTGGATGCAGAGCCGAACTGAGCCGGGCTATAGAAGGACGAACAACAAAGTGCTGTTGTGAGGGTCCACCAGGTTAATTTCATAAGGTTTTTTTGCGCCGCAATATCTGAAAAACTGCGGAATTAATATCTGCTGAATAGTTTTTATATTGGGGTGTATGAGCATTTATATTGAAACCCCGAGACTATATATAAGGGAACTGCTGCCCACGGACGATGAAGGCATGTTTGAGATGGACTCTGATCCTGCCGTTCACCGATACCTGGGTAATACTCCTGTAACCTCTATAGAGCGGAGCAGGGAAGTAATCGCCATTATAAGGAAGCAATACGAGGATTTTGGTATTGGCCGCTGGGCTGTGATTAAGAAAAGAGGTGACGAGTTCCTTGGCTGGACGGGTTTTAAGTTTATGGATAAGCCGGTGAATAAGCGCAGTGAGTTCCTTGACTTCGGTTATAGGTTTAAATCGTCCTGCTGGAAGCAGGGTTATGGATACGAATCAGCAGTGGCGGCACTTGATCATGGTCTGAACAAGCTGGGTTTCAAGGATGTATATGCGATGACTGATGTAGAAAATGCCGGTTCCCGGAGGATACTGGAGAAATTGGGCTTCCGGTATGTTGAGACCTTTCCTTATGATGGCAGCAATTATGCCTGGGTAGACCTTGGTTTACCAGTTACCTGGTATGAATATGCCGGGCAAAAGAAATAGTATGCAGATAATGACAATTTAACGTGGCAAGGTCTTTGTGGATAATTAAGTCAAACCAACAAGCTTTTATGAAAAAGATATCGTACCTGTTCTTTGCCGCCGTTCTATTTACCGCTGCTTGTAAAAAGAACAATGATCCGCCACCTCCGCCACCTCCTACTCCTGAGACACCAACGGCAAAGGTTAATTTCACCAATGCTACGCTCAATGCCGGCACACTGGGGATTAAGATCAATGATACTGCCCTGACCACTGTGACAAGCCTTGGATTTCTCGCCAGCAGCGGGTATATGAAGACCAGCTTTGGCAGCGCCACCAAGATATCGTTCATTTATCCCAACACAAATACGCTCTTTGACGATACCACGGTGAGCCTTGCTGCGAATAGCAACTATTCAGCTTTTATAGGAGGTGAAATTCCTGGAAATACCTGCCTGGTATTTACGGGCGATAATCTTACCGCACCCGCGAGCGGAAAAGCAAAGGTGCGCCTTGTTAACCTTTCGGCTGACGATTACCATCTTAACTTCTACGTGGGTGGTCCAATACTAGAATCGGATGTACAGTATAAGGAGGTGACACCTTTCTATGAAGTGACTGCAGGTACATTGAACATAATAGTTCAGGATCCTGATAGCGTAGGCTACCAGCGGACCCTTAACGGGCAAGTGCTTGCAGACGGGAAAATATACACCATCATGTTTACCGGTAAGACGGGCTCGCTGGGAGACGCTGATCTGAAACTGACGGTGATCAATAATAACTAGTAAGCAAGGTATTCATATAGAGGGGGTCGGCCGATTAGCCGGCCCTTTTTGCGTATCTTTAAAATGATGCACAACTATTCTATCAGGCAGTTCGGTTCTGCAGATTGGCAGGAGTACAAAGCAGTAAGATTGGAAGCCCTCCAAACGGAGCGCGCTGTGTATTGTGCCAGCTACGAGGAACAGAGTGTTTTCCCCGATGAACATTGGCAGGAGCGCCTGACCAATGCCAGCTGTGCATACTTTGGTTTGTATGCGGGAGATGAATTGATAGGCCTGTCAGGCATCATGTGCGATCCGCATCATGAGCGTGAGGCCGAGCTGATTTCTTCCTATATCATGAAGGAGCATCGCGGCAAAGGACTTTCCAAATTATTTTACCAGGCAAGGATAGAGTGGGCGAGGAACGCGGGACTGAAGAAGCTGATTATCTCTCATCGTGAAAGTAATGTTTCATCGAAGGCCGCTAACCAGGGATTTGGTTTCCAATTCACCCATAAAGTGCTGCGCCACTGGCACGATGGGCAGTGGGAGGACAATGTGTATTATGAGCTGGCGCTGTAGTGTTAGTTATTTACACTTTTTGTATATTTATGTAAATATTCTCATTATGAAAAGGATAACACTCACCATTGCTGTTTCTATGCTTTGCGTAGCGTCATTTGGTCAGAACAAAACACAAGCCCAACCAATATTTGTGTGGGATCATCCTGATGAGAAAGTGTTTATCCCTTTTAACGATACCGTTAGAGCTGTCATTCTTATCAGTGATTATGATGCTTTGGGCGGCAAGGAAAAGAACAGTCTCAGCAGTGTAAATGGCTATATGATAATGGAGCGCTACCGTTATAACAATGGACATTTACTGGAAAACTCTTTTAAAGTAAAGGGCTGCCTTGCATTGAACAAAGAACCATTCCCTAAAGAATACATAATTTGGGATATGAAGGAGGTAGAGAAGTACTAATCCCCGATTCCTCCTTTTTCTTCTATGTACCCCTTAGTAGAACGCGACCTGATCACCTTCATGGTTTGCAACACTACGGAGAGACAGATCACGGCCATACCCCCAAAGAAGCCGCTATTCAATTGTTCGTTCTCGTGAAAAAAGATGAAAGCTAGTGCCATGCCGTAAATGGGCTCCAGGTTAACGCTGAGCGTAGCTGTGAAGGAAGAGATGTGCTTGAGGGCATTTAATGCCAGCGACTGTGCCCATACCGTGCAGCAGAGAGCAAGGACGATGAGCCATATCCAGTCGTTGGGCTCGGTCAGCGAATGCTCGCCGGTGAAAAGTCCGAAGATATTAACCTGGTCAGGAAACAGTTTCGTACCGGGGTAGGCAGCGATGTAGAAGGGCAGGAGTAAGGTGATAAACAAAAATCCTGTTGACATTTCGTAGAAGACCATGGTGCGGGCAGGGTAGCTGCTTGCCATGCGTTTATTCAGCATGGTGAAAATGGAACTGAGTATGGCCGATATAATGCCATAGATGATGCCTATGCTGAATGTTTGCTGGAACCGGTAAATGAGAAAGACACCGGCAAGCGCGAGTGTGGCCATCAGCAGCTCGCTGAGATCATGCTTGCCTTTGTTGACAAACGGATCGAGCAGGGAAGTGAAAATGCTGGCCGTAGAAAGGCAGATGAGGGCTATGGAGGCATTGGCGAACTGGATGGAGCCATAAAACGCCAGCCAGTGCAGCCCCATAAGCGCACCTATAAGCGCCAGGTGGCCGAGGTCGCGGCGGGGTATTTTTATCCATTCCTTCCTGTAAAAAATGATGATGGCCACGAAAAGGGCCGTGAGAAGCATGCGATACCATACCAACACAGGATAATCGAGCCTGATGGCCCTGCCCAGTACCCCGGTAAAGCCCCAGAGGACTACTGCGAGGTGAATCTGTATGAGCGCCTTTTTCATTTGCGAAAGCGAGCGCAAAATAGGACAAAAGATGACAGAATTTTAATAAATGTCCGCCCAAAAAAAATGGCCCGGCATCAAATCAAATAATTACATTTGTTCACTCTAAAATTGACCAATACACTTCTGCCTTTATCAGAATGAATAATACGTACAAAGACCTTGTAAAGCAGACATTCGGCTTCCCCCAGGAGGGTTTTGAAGTAGATGACAGTTACCTGCAATTCAATGGCGTGGACATGAAGCGCCTTATTGACAAATACGGGACTCCTTTTAAGCTTACCTTTTTGCCTAAAATAGGCATGCAGGTAAACAAGGCTAAGAAGATGTTTAATGATGCTATTAAAAAGCACCGTTACGACGGAAAGTACTATTACTGCTATTGCACCAAGAGCTCGCATTTCTCCTTTATAGTAGAAGAAACCCTGAAGCACGGCGTGCATATAGAAACCTCTTTTGCTTACGATATCGAGATCATTAAGCAACTGTACAAGCGCAGGAAGATTAATAAAGAGACCGTTATTATCTGCAATGGCTTTAAGACAAAAACCTATACGCGTAACATTGCCCGCCTGATCAACGATGGTTTTAAGAACGTTTATCCTATTTTGGACAACAAGGCGGAATTTGAAGATTATAAGAAGTCAATAAGATCAAAAGATCCTGTAAATATAGGCATACGAATAGCTGCCGAAGAAGAGCCGACCTTTGATTTTTACACGTCTCGCCTTGGTATACGCAGCAGGGACGTACTGGAGTTTTATGTAGATAAGATAAAGGGTAATGAGAAATTCAGGCTGAAGATGCTGCACTTCTTTATGAACAAAGGCATAAAGGACGATGTGTACTACTGGAGTGAGCTGAATAAGATGCTGAACATATACTGCCAGCTAAAGAAGATCTGTCCTGAGCTGACAGGTCTGAACATAGGTGGCGGCTTTCCCATAAAACACTCGCTAGGCTTTGATTACGATTACAACTACATGGTAAATGAGATAGTTTCTACCATAAAGAAAGTATGTAAGCGCAATAAAGTAGATGTGCCGGATATCTACACTGAATTCGGTTCGTTTACCGTAGGTGAAGCAGGAGCGGTAGTATATAGTGTGCTGGATGATAAGATGCAGAACGACCGCGAGATATGGTATATGATAGACAGCTCGTTCATTACCACTTTGCCCGATACCTGGGGGATAGGGGAGAAGTTCCTGATGATGCCCATAAATAAGTGGGATAAGGAGTACCAGGAAGTTCACCTGGGTGGGCTAACCTGCGACAGCCATGACTTTTATACCTCTGAGGAACATATCAATGCCGTGTTCCTACCCAAACTGGATCGGGAGAAGGGTGCTGAACCACTATACATAGGCTTTTTCCATACAGGGGCTTACCAGGACCAACTGGCAGGCTATGGAGGCATAAAGCACTGCATGATACCCTCACCCAAGCACGTGGTGGTGGAATACAATAAGGATGGAGAGTTGGAAGATTGGCTATATGCCAAAGAGCAAAGCCCGCAAAGCATGCTGAAGCTGCTGGGGTATATTCGTTAACCAACTTAATAATTATGAAAAGACTGTACACATGCTGTGTAGCTATTGCGGTTCTATTTTCCGCCTGCAGCAAAAAGGGGCAATCGGGTGCTGATGCCGTAAACGATGCTGACCGTGCTTTTGCAATGAAAGCCGGCCCGCTTTACCTGGCAAGCTATGAACTAGGCCTTCTTGCCTTCGATAACAGTTCTGATTCCACTATTATTAAATTGGCAGAAAAGGTAGTAATGACCAGTAACACGGGTTATAACAATCTTATACAGCTAAGTACATTGAAGGGCTTTATTGTCCCCAGCTATATGGATACTGTGCATGTAAATATCAAAACAGACCTATCGGCTATGTTCGGTGCGCAGTTTGATTCTGCTTACCTGCACTTATTGGTGGCAGATCAGCACGAGCTACTTACCGCCTTTGATGTGCTACAGGAGATAGGTAATAACATGAACCTGAAATCGCACGCGAAAGCTTACCGTGATACTATGTTTATGTACCATGTAGAGGCGGACAGCCTGGTGGAGATGTACTAAACTAGCTCAGTGGTAAGGGGGCGTCTTTGAATTTTTTATGTTTGCCTGATAGTTTTCCGAAAAACAAACTGATGGGAAAGATAACTTTCTGAACAAAGGAAGGAATTTCCTGCATGGCATATTCACCTTTGTACCTGTTGAGGAGCCAGGCAGCATCAAAAGTTGCTGGCCGGCCGCCATTCTCGTTTATCGATTTATATATTTCCGAGAGAAAATAAATAATATTGTCGGGTGGACTTACCCAGCCTTTGCAGCGGAGCGTTGTATCCCCTGCATTCCAGAACTTGTGGGGTGTACCTTTTTTGAATACAGCTGTTTCACCTTCAGAAAGAAATTGCTCGGTGCCTCCCGCCACCAGGTAACCAAGCCTGCCGGATACGACGGTCAAACTTTCATCCTGTTTCCAGTGGGTATGCATCGGTGGGCCGGATTTTGGGGCGACCTCGTTCTCTACTTCAACTATTTCGCCGGAATCTGTTTTAAGTATCCTTAAGAAGGAGAGCTTTTCACCATGTATGTTTGTTATTGTAACCGGAAGTTGCATAGAATGTGCTATTTTTGACAATGTCAAAATAATAAAATTTTCTTGACAATGTTAAAAAAAAATTCAACAAAGGAAATAATAGTACAGAAAGCGGTGGAAATGTTTAATGAGCAGGGCGTGGAATATGTGGGTGTAAGAGAACTGGCAAAGGAGCTAGGTATGAAAGGAGGGAATATAACGTACTATTTTCCTACTAAGGATGACATAGTTATGGAAGTGTCGATGAGGCTGGGGGAGGAGAATAATAAAATACTGCAAAAAAGGGCCGACCTGAGAATATCTGAATTCCTTGGGATTTTCGGTGAGGTGTTTAAGAACCATTATAACTTTCGCGGACTATTCCTGAGTTTCCCCCATCTGCTGAGGCAGAATGAGGCTGTGCGATTGCAATACGCGAAACGTAAGGTACTGAGACGGGATACCATACTTGAACAGTTGGCTGATATGGAAGCAGGTGGTTATTTGCGCATTCCGGAAGACCGGGAGCGCAATAACATACTGAACACTATTACACTGATCAGTCGCTTTTGGATATCAAATGCTTCGGTGGAAGAAGATGTAGGTGATATGGCCCTTACTATGGACAAATATATTGAACTTATTGCCGGCCAGCTAAGGCCATTTGCAACAGCAAAGGGCAGAAAAGACCTCGATCGATACTACGAGGCTAAATAAAAAGTGGCCCGCCAGGGGCCACTTTTTCTAAAACATCACCAACATCCAAAAACAAAAACTTCTTCTTTAGCCTACCGTGATCTCCTGCGTAGCAGGCGCCGTATTTTCCTTTTTAGGTAATGTTATTTCAAGAATACCATCGTTGTATTTAGCATTGATACCAGCGGTATCAATCTTATCGTTGAGGGTAAAGCTCCTTTTGAATGAACGGAAGCTATACTCGCTGCGGATCCATTTTTCTTCTTTTTGCTCCTTGTTCTCTTCTTTCTGCTCAAATGACACACTCAAGATGTTCCTCTCCAGGTTGATTTTGAAATCCTCTTTTTTCAGGCCCGGTGCAACCACCTGGAGTTCGTAGGCTGTGTCAGTTTCACGAATATTGACAGGTACGTTCATCCTGTCTTTTGTGTCTGCGGTAAGCAAGCCATTCCAGCCGCCGTTGAACATTTCTTCTACAAGTCCGCTAAAGCTGCGGGGGATCAGATTGTGATTTTTTGTGCTGTACATAGTCTTTCGTTTTTAAGTTTTTTTGAAATTATTGTTACGAGAGACTATATGCAAAGTGCAGACCAACCGATGAAATCAGTAAAACATGCGCCGTTTTGGCAATTTCTTTTAGTTTTTTGTGACAAAAAGGCGGTTGGCTGGTCCGGTGGGGTGAATTATTGACCGGAGGACGGTGGTGACGATCGATCAAGAATGAAGGCTTAATACCGGGCTAACCATAAACTAATGCTATGGTAACAAAGGAGATAGGAGGCATGTATTGTGGAAAAATATATTTTAATATGCGGAAGCTTTTACAGATATTTGTTAGTACTTACGATGGGTTAGTAAGTACAGTCCTGCCGTCCCCTTCTATGAATGGGACGGCTCTTTTTTGCCCTGACCTAAAGTTTTGCTTTAAGGTAATCGTCTACGTTAGTGAACATAAATCCGGGGTATTCATTGCTGAATTTCATTCTTACAAAGCCGCCCTTCAAAGGTCTGATCGCAGGTTGCTTCAGTTCCTCTGTACTTGTTGTCTGCAGATCATACTCGGCTAAAGGGAAGTATTTTAATACTCTTAGTGCTAATTCCACCCTGTTCATGTAGTCTGTACTACCTATATGATAAATGCCGCTCTTATTGTCATGAAGCAGGACGTACATGGCGCGGGCGATATCGAAAGCGTTAGTGGGAGATGCATATTGGTCGTAGGGTAGTTTAAGGGTGAGCTTCTGATTGTTCTTACATTGATCTATTATGCGGGCGATGAAATTCTTACCCCTTGCTTCGTCGCCATAGACATTGGTAACGCGAAGCACGAGTGTGTTATTTAATTCGCTGATGGATAATTGTTCTGCCTCCAGTTTATGACGGCCGTATATGCTTATGGGGTTAACGGGGGCATCCTCTGTATAAGGGCCTTCTTTGCCATCAAAGACGTAATCGGTAGATATATAGACGAAACGTGCGTTGCATTGTTTAGCAATAGCCAGCAGGTTCTTTGTGCTTTGCACAGTCTTCTGATAGCTTTCTTCCTCGTGCGTCTCGCAGTGGTCTACGTGGGTGAGGGCACCGCAGTGGATGATGACATCGGGCTTATAAGAAACTACATCGAAGTTTTCCGGGTTGGCTGGGGAGAGCGTATCGAAGAAGACAGTATCTTCAGTAGGATAGGAGAAATAAGATCCCGAGACCTCAGCACCCATCTCTTTGAAGTGCTTCATGCAATTGCTGCCTACCAATCCTGATGCTCCGGCTATGAATACTTTCATTGATGCTTGTTGCGCTGATTATTTTGACACCAATTCTACCTCGAACTTCAGTATCGCATTAGGTGGAATGCCTGGCCTGCCGCCGGGACCATATGCCAGGGCTGATGGGATGTAAATAGTGCCGCGTGAGCCTGTGTTCAGCAGTGCTATCCCTTCATCCCATCCTCTTATCACCTGACCCACACCCAGCGTAAAGGTCAGGACCGACCTGCCGGGTACAGGTACCCAATTCTCATCTATGTTGCCATCAAATCTTTTGTCGTCCAGGAACCTTCCCAGGTAGTTCACGCCCACTTGCTGGCTGGCCTTTGCATTTTCGCCCGTGCCTTTCTTATGAATCACATAATAAAGGCCTGAAGCTGTCTTGGTGGCTTTTATCTTGTTCTTGGCAAAATATGCCTTCAGTATGTCATCATCTATCTTGGCCTGGTCTTGCGCAGATGCAGTAGTGGTAACGAATATGGTGCAGAGTAACAGCAAGCTGCCTAAGATATTCCTGATCATTCTTTTTCTATTTGTTGTGAAAATAGGGAAAATAATTGTTGCCTTGTTATCTATATCCTTATTAATAAGAGAATAAAAAAAGCCGTCCCCAACTAAGGGTACGGCCTTGTCATTTCTTAAAAATTGTCTCGTCCTGAATCTGCAACACTTACTAGTCTATTATTG
>CAMPKR010000036.1 GCA_946887345.1 uncultured Bacteroidota bacterium
AGTTTTTCCTGTATTTTTTCATTTTAGGATTAAGGTAGTCGGGCTTCATGTGCTTGTAATACTTACGGTGCTTGTAACCGGAATAAGTGCCGTGGCCGGGCCTTACGTTGGGCGTGCCACAAGAAGCAATAAGAAATGCTATAAACGAAAGTGTAAGCAGTAAAGGCAATTTCTTTCTCATCGGAGATTTTTTTACAGGGCCGGGGCCACTATTAAGCCAATAAAGATAGGGCAAAACGTCAAAAAGTCAAATATGGCGGAGCTGCGTCAACTGAATAGCTGAAAGACTGCAAAGGCACTGAGATAAGCCAGGGCCGACATGTAGAGGAACTGGACCAGGGGGATCTTCCAGCTGGAGGTCTCGCGCTTAACGATGGCAAGGGTACTCATACACTGCATGGCAAATACATAAAATATGAGCAGGGATAGGCCTGAGGCCAAGGTGTAAACAGGACGGCCATCGGGGTGGCGCGCTATGCGCATTTTATCTTTAATGTATATGGCATCGCTGTCGTCGCCTACACTGTAAAGGGTGGCCATGGTGCCAACGAATACCTCGCGGGCAGCAAAGGAAGTAATGAGGGCGATGCCGATCTTCCAGTCGTAGCCGAGAGGGCGGATTGCGGGCTCGATAGCGTGGCCCATGATGCCCGCAAAGGAATGTTCCAGTTTTTCAGCGGCTTCGGCATTATTAATATTCTTGTCGGCAGGGTATTGATCCCGGAGCACTGAGTATTTCTGCTCAATGGCATTCATCCTTGCAGGTGGCCCAAAACTAGCTAATGCCCATAGCAGGACAGAAATGATCATGATGACCTTACCTGCATCAATTACAAAGACCTTTGCCTTTTCGATCATGGTGATGCCTACATTCTTCCAGCGCGGCCCGCGGTAAACGGGCAGTTCCATAAGGAAGAAGGTCCGGTCTTTTGCTTTTACTATTGCATTAAGCACCTTGGCTACCAGCAAAGCGGTAAAGAAGCCAAGCAGGTAGAGGCCCATAAGTACGAGGCCTTGCAGGTTAAAAATTCCGCCTACCGACTTGTCGGGTATGACAAGTCCGATGAGTATAGTGTATACCGGGAGACGCGCCGAACAACTCATTAGCGGGGTGACCATGATAGTAATGAGCCGCTCCTTCCTGTTCTGTATAGTGCGCGCAGACATGATGGCAGGTACAGCACAGGCCATGCCGCTAATGAGCGGCATAACGGAACGACCATTAAGGCCTGCACTGCGCATTAATCTATCAGTAAGAAAACTAATACGCGCCATGTAACCGCTGTCTTCCAAAATGGTTATGAAGCCAAAGAGGATCATTATCTGCGGGATGAAAATGGCGATGCCGCCGATACCGGCGAGTATACCATTTATTAAAAGATCTTTGAAGAAATTATCGGGCATGACATTTCCCAGCCAGTAGCCCGTGGTGGCGAAACCATGTTCCACCCAGTTCATAGGATACTCGGCCAGCCAGAAGATGCTCTGGAATAAAAGGAAAAGCACTATCAGCAGAATAGCATTCCCCCAAAGCGGATGCAGCAATACCCTGTCGATGCGATCGCTGGCTATCGTTTTCTTAAGAGGATTTTCCGTTACCACGCAGTGCTGCATGATGGTGTCGATACGCCTGTAGCGCTGCATTACTTCTTCGGCCTGTACTGTGGCCTTATGGAAATTTACTTCGCCTAACAAAGCTGCAATGCGTATGCGCTGCGCGGCATTGAGGTAGTGAAGTTCGCTATAGTTACAGGCTACCTGGAGGGCGGCATAGTTACTATCCTGCCCGCAAATAATTTTTATTTCGGAGAGCCACGGGCCCGTGAGTGCCGCTGTATCTATAAAATCTGCGTGAGGGGTGGGCCTGGATTGATGGACACCCGCTATTGCTTTTCTTAGTTGTGTGATCCCTTTATTTTTCCGGGGATTGATAGGCACTATTGGCACACCCATCATGCGTTGCAGTTCGTCAATATCTATGGTGATGCCGTGCTTTTTGGCAATATCCATCATGCTCAGCGCGATGACCACGGGTATCTTCAGATCCATAATCTGCGAGCAGAAGAGAAGATTGCGTTTCAGGTTAGATGCGTCCGCTATTACAACCAGCAGATCGGGCTTATCTGCATTATTGCTATTCAGTAACACCTCGTAGGTAACATATTCGTCAGCCCCCTTCGGGTATATGCTATATGTGCCCGGAAGGTCGAGAATTGTGGCGGTGAGATCTTCGCTTATTTTGGATATGCCTGTTTTCTTATCTACAGTGACGCCGGGAAAATTACCCACCTTTTGGTTCAGTCCGGTGAGGGAGTTGAAAAGGGAGCTTTTTCCACTATTGGGGTTACCGACTAAAGCAATAGTATATGGGCGCTTCATGAAAACTGGCGCAAAAATAACCATTTAAAGAGCCGAAGCCCAGATAAAGTGCTAATGGAAACTGAATTTTTCCCGAATATGAAAGTTCAGGCAGCTGGTAAGTGGCACTTTCTTTACTATCTACCGAAAAGAAAAATGTTTCTCCAAACCCTGCATCGTCAAAGTGATCCCTGTGCAATTCTAAAGATATGAGAATGAGCTAAACTGCAGAGAATGTGGTCAGAATATTGTTCAATTTGCTATCTTCGGGTGGATAACCCTGTGCGCAGGCAGGTGCTGGCTCCTATAGCCGAAAGGATAGAGAAAGTTATTATTCCAATGAAATTGATTACACGCATCACACTTATTGCTTCTTGTCTTCTGATTGTTATATACTCCTGCTCAACTGACAGTAAAACAGCAGTAGCCGAAACTACGACCAACGATACGATTTTTACGCCTCCTGATACAAACCTGATTCCTCATGACGAGTTTGGCGATATGGTGCGTTATGGCCGGGATCTGATAGTGAATACGGCCCACTATATAGGCCCGGAAGGCACGAAGGGCAAATACCTGGGCAACAAAATGAACTGCACCAATTGCCATATGGATGCAGGCACCCGGCCTTATGGGCTTAACTACTTCAGCACACATGCACGTTATCCCCAATACAGGGCGAGGGAAAATGACATACTTACCCTGGAACAGAGGATCAATAATTGCGTAGAACGTCCGCACAATGGGAAAGCCCTTCCACTGGATAGCAAAGAAATAAGAGCAATGGCCACCTACATGCGCTGGGTGGGCCAGAACGTACCAGTGGGACGCAGGGTGAAGGGTGACGACGGAGTGGAACTGAAATATCCGGAACGCGCCGCAGATCCTGAAAAAGGAAAACTTGTATATGAACAGCACTGCATGGTTTGCCATGGTAATGACGGACAGGGCCAGATGGACCCTTTCAACAAAACCTACGTATATCCGCCACTGTGGGGCATGGATAGCTACGAAGCGGGCAGCAGCATGCATAGGGTGCTGAAGATGGCGAGATTTGTAAAGGCTAATATGCCTAACCTGAAATCGAGCTGGCAGAAGCCGTTTCTTACTGACATAGAAGCAATAGATGTAGCGGCCTTCGTGAATGACGACCGCATACACAAGCGCCCGGTAAAGCAGGGAAAAGAGGGCTATCCTAACATAAAGAACAAGCCGCTGGATTACGACCATGGCCCTTATGCAGATCCATTTACAGAGGAGCAGCATAAGTTTGGTCCTTATCAGTCCATCATTGACTATCATAAGCAGCATGGGTTACCGGTTTTTTTTTGACTGAGAGTTAAACCCGTTATGCTTGTTATATAACAATCCTTTGACATAAAGGTTTGGAATAATAATTGTAGCTTTCTAAGTGATGACGAAGGAGGCTATCAGGCATAGGGCAAACAATCTTTATTATTTCCTGCCGGTGCAGCTGGTCATCCTTCATTTTAGACGCTACCAGCTCCTGCTGGCATTCTGGCTGATATTGGTATTGACCCTGACTGGGAACTTTGCCTCCACATTCGGTGCTTCCACACTTTTTCTCGCTCCTGAATATCTTGGTGACATCAGCTTTATGAGTATGCTGCTGCTGGGAGGTGGCGTGGGCCTCTTCATTATGGCCTGGCATATTACCACTTTTATTATCAACGCTCACAGGATGCCCTATATGGGAGCTGCCCGGCAAACCTTCCTGGTGTATTGTATCAACAATTCTATAATTCCGCTGGCCTTCCTGGTGTTCTATTCTATAATGAGCATTCATTTCCAGTATTACAGGGAGCATTCTTCCATAGCAGATATATTGTTACTACAGCTTGGGTTCTACATCGGTTTCTTCCTGGTCATACTGATGTCGTTCATGTACTTCTTCCGGGTAGGTAGAGACTTGCTGAAGGTGGTGCTATCGAGAATCACCGACCCATCGCGTATCAGGCATATCATTCCTTATGATGCACTGGATTATGAGATAGACATCATCAGGGCTGACACCTATATATCTGAAACGATGAAGCTCTCGCACTGCCATGAGTTGGAACCTTACCATCCCAGGCTGCTAAACACAGTTCTGAGGAAACACCACCGAAATGCGATAACTGCGACTATCTTCTCCTTCCTGTTGTTGATATTGCTCGGCATCTTTATGGACCAGCCGGTATTGCGTATACCCGCTGGAAGCAGCTTTCTGATCCTGTTCAGCCTGATGATGGGAATAGTGGGCGCGGTGAAACATTTCCTGCGCAGCTGGGAAGTATTGGGATGGGTGATCATTGGACTGGTAGCATCGTGGCTGATCTCTACACGCATTATAGATCTGCGAAGCATTGCTTACGGCATGGACTATAAAACCAGCGAGAATATAGAGCCAAAATACAATTACCACACACTGAAAGAACTGTTCAACCCTGAAAGTTATGAGGCCGATAAAAAATCGGAGTTGCAGCACCTGGCCAACTGGAAGGGAAAAACGGGTGACACCGCAGGAAAACCACCACTGGTGATCATCTGCATTAGCGGTGGAGGATCAAGAGCGGCATACTGGACATTCCACAGCCTGCAATACCTGGACAGTGCAACAAAGGGGAAGTTGTTTTCCAATACAGTGTTCATTACGGGGGCTTCGGGCGGCATGATAGGCGGAGCTTACTGGCGCAGCATACACGATGCACACCGGGATAGCATTATCAAAAACCCCTACGACCCGGTTTATACTGAAAACGTAGGTAAGGATTTGCTCAACGCGATCATCTTTTCCTTCGCCAGTGTAGATGTGGTAAGCCCCTTTAATAAGATATCCTTAGCCGGCTACTCTTATACCAAAGACCGCGGCTATGCCATGGAGCAGGAAATGATCAGGAATACCGAAGGGCTTCTTGACAAAAAAATAGGCGACTATAAAACCAAGGAATTCAGTGGCAACATCCCGGAAATGGTGATCAACGGCACAATCATTAACGATGGCCGCAAGCTGATGATGTCGGCACAACCTATCAGCTATCTAACCCGTCCGGAATATAGCCTGGCCGATACTGCGCCTCCTATTGATGCTGTAGACTTTGCCACATTCTTCGCCAAACAAAATCCATACAACCTGCGTATCACGTCTGCTCTTCGTATGAACGCAACTTTTCCTTTTATCCTTCCTGTTGTAAAGCTGCCCTCTCAGCCAAGGATGAACGTAATGGATGCGGGCCTCCGCGACAACTTCGGGGTAGAGCTTGCCACACGCTACCTGTATGTATTCCGCGACTGGATAAACGCCAATACAGGGAAAGTGATCTTTGTGCAGATACGCGACACGCGCGAGAATGCCACTCAAAGAAAGACCAGCCAATCTGCCTCACTGGGCAAGATGTTATTCGACCCGGTTTTTGCTATACAAGAGAAATGGCAGGCTTTCCAGTCTTACAATCACGGACACGTAAAAGACATGATACCTGCATTCATGGACAATATCCATTTCATTACGCTGGAGTATCATCCGCAAACGGAAGACGAAAGCGCGGTGCTGAATTTCCACCTTACTAATAAGGAACGCAAAGACCTCCGCCAGTCGATCTACTTTCCGGAAAACCAGGCAGCGGCGGATTCGCTGGTGCAGCTGTTGAAGTAATCTCTAGGAAATCCCCCGGGGATATTGATTCAGTAACTGCTCTGTAGCCACGAGATCGTTGTGTAGTATGCGATCCCTATCCATAAACGGGATCTTGTTTCTAAGAGTTGCATATACCCCTTCCAGTACCGGCGATGTTTTATGCGGCCTGCGGAAATCAATAGCCTGGGCAGCGGTAAGCAGTTCTATTGCCAGCACTCTTTGCACGTTTTGCATCACACGACGGAGTTTGGTAGCTGCGTTGGCACCCATGCTTACGTGATCTTCCTGCCCGTTGCTGCTTATTATACTGTCTACAGAAGCAGGTGTGCAGAGCTGTTTGTTCTGACTTACGATTGCTGCGGCGGTGTACTGCGCAATCATGAAGCCACTGTTTAAACCCGCTCCCGGCGCAAGGAAGGGAGGCAGATCGCGCTGACCGCTTACCAGCAAATAGGTACGGCGTTCTGAAATATTGGCCAACTCAGCCATAGCTATAGCAAGGAAATCGAGATGCAAAGCAAGTGGCTGGCCGTGGAAATTGCCGCCGCTCATGATAGCGTCCTCGTCGTGAAAGACTATGGGATTGTCTGTCACAGAGTTGATCTCTGTTTCCACAACTCTTGTAACTGTATCTACTACGTCCTTTGTAGCGCCATGCACCTGGGGCACACAGCGGAACGAGTACGGGTCCTGCACCTGTTCTTTATGCAGCTTTTGAATTTCGCTATCCTGCAGCAACTGCAACATTCTTGCAGCCGTATCTATTTGCCCCTTATGAGGCCGAACGCGATGTATGGGATGCTTGTATGGTTCATCTTTGGCCATAAAAGCGTCTGCACTAAGGGCAGCGACTACATCGGCCCAAATCAATAATCTCTTCGCTTCTATCAGCGACCAGGTAGCATAGCTGCTCATGAACTGGGTACCATTCAGCAGAGCCAGGCCCTCTTTCGCAGCCAGGGGCAAGGGTGAAAAACCAGCCTCTTTTAAAGCTTCCGCGGCAAATCTCTTCTCACCCTTATACCAAACATGACCTTTTCCAAACAGCGGAAGACTTAAGTGAGCGAGAGGGGCAAGATCTCCTGAGGCACCGAGAGAACCAAGTTCGAAAACTACGGGACTAAGCCCCTTGTTATAAAAATCGGCAAGGCGTTGTACTATTTCATTGCGCACGCCGCTATAGCCCTGGCTGAGGCCATGCACTTTAAGCAAAAGCATCCAGCGAACAATTTCCTGGGGCACCTCATCGCCCATACCACAGGCATGGGAACAGACAAGATTCTCCTGCAACTGGGCCAATTCATCAGGCTCGATCTTCACATTGCAAAGCGAACCGAAACCGGTGTTGATGCCATAGTACGTATTGCCGCTCTTGAGAATTTCATCGAGGTAGGCACGATTGACAGAAATGCGATTTTCAGCTTCCTTACTTATTTCTATACTGCTGGTCCAGTCTTTAAGTATGTTAATGGATAAATGCTCCGGTAATTGCATGGCGCAAATGTAAATAAGATTTACAATTTGCCTTGCGTCTTCAGCAGCAGAACCAGGTCGGCTTCCATACTTTGCTGTACTGTTTCAGTGATACGGCCTATTTCCTTTTCCCCATCAAAGAGAATGATGGTGGGAACCTTTTCAATATTGTACTTAGCTTTTTCGCCGTTTAAGGCATCTTTAGTGCGGTCTACACCAAACATGTGCAACTTCCTCATGGGATAATCAGATTGCTGAAGCACTGTATAGAGCTTTGGAATAAGGGTTTGCGAGTCCTCGCACCAGGTACCCATCACTACCACCATATCATACTGCGAAAGCTTTCCCTTAAGCTGCTTTACGATACTGTCATTGGGGGCGTAAGCAGCATTTTGCGCAAACCACCTGAAGCTCTCCTGCGTGCGCAGATGCTCCATATTCAGAGGACCCTTCAAAACAAGAGCGCCATTTTCTACGTCCTTAAATGCCTGGAAGTTTTGCGCGACTGCGCTGAGGCTTGCTATCATCATCACAAAAAATATCAGTCTCGTCATTACCCTCTTTCTATTTCAGCCGGTTCTTTATCTGCACAAGTTTATTGCGCAGTTGCAGCAGCGATTGTTTCAGGTCTACGCCTTCTATAGTAGTTTTTCTCTTTTCCTTGAGTTTGGTTTTGGCGCCTTTAATAGTATAGCCGCGTTCCTTTACCAGGTGATAGATGGCCTTCAGTTCCTTTATCTGCTCGGTGGTGTAGAGGCGGTCGCCCTTGCGGGTAGTGCGCACCTTCATTTTGAATTCGTTGGTCCAAAAGCGGATGTGGGAAGTGTTTACTTTGAAAAGCTTAGCCACTTCGCCGATGGAATAATATTGCTTTTCTCCTTCAAAGTCTTTGAGCAATTCATCCGATGCAGGCTTTGTAGTTGCTATCTTTTCTTTCTTCTCTTTGGGTTCTTTTTTTGAAGTTGGTTTCTTTTCAGCACGACTCTTGCCCACAGCATTAATCTGTTCAGGAATCACTTCCTCGCCAAAGAGTGTCATTACTTTAGAACTCATTAAGTACAAAATAACGAAAAAGCCCTGATACCGAAGAAAGTACAAAGCCTACCTAATGTAAATGGGGATAAATAATAAAAACATGCGATTTGGCACAAAATGTGCAGAACCTCCCGTTGCCTGTGGAACAAAGACTATTTCGGGACCTTGAGTTCCTTCGGGGTGAACGGCGTAAAGCAAACCGGCAGCACGCTTAAGATTTATAAAGAGCAGGCTTTCACTCACGCCGTTCTATCGGGCTATACCTACAATAAATAAGGCTATAAAGGCTGTTTTCCTTAATTTTATGCCCTAATTGATCTCATTTCCATGCAGTTACCCGGGTTGTACGAACGTGCGCTGAATTTTGATTTTCTGAGCATAGAAGAAGGCGTTTACCTGTTTGAAAAAGCACCGCTTTCCGAGCTGATGTTCGTAGCCAACGAACTACGCAAGAAGCAGGTGCCGCATGACAAGGTAACATGGATAATAGACCGCAACATGAACACTACCAATGTGTGTGTTGCCAATTGTAAGTTTTGCAACTTTTACCGCATACCGGGCCATGCTGAGGCTTATGTTACTGATATAGAAACTTACAAAGAAAAGATCGAGGAAACCTTCCGCTATGGTGGTGAGCAACTGCTGCTACAAGGCGGCCATAATCCGGAATTAGGACTGGATTATTACACTTCGCTGTTCAGAGAACTAAAGCAACTCTTCCCGGATTTAAAACTACACACACTCGGTCCGCCGGAAGTGGCGCATATATGTAAGGTATCGGGAGTCTCCCATCGCGAAGCGCTGATAGCGCTGAAAGAAGCAGGTATGGACAGCATGCCCGGCCCCGGCGCTGAAATACTGAACGACCGTGTGCGGCGCCTGATATCGAAAGGGAAATGCGGCGCACAGGAGTGGCTGGATATCATGCACGAGGCGCATAAAGTTGGACTGACCACCAGCGCAACCATGATGTTCGGACACGTGGAGACACTGGAGGAGCGCTTTGAACACCTGGTGAAGCTACGCGAGGTACAGGCAAAGAAACCTGCAGATGCCAAAGGCTTTATAGCCTTTATACCATGGACCTTCCAGGATGTAGATACGCTGCTGCAACGCATACGCGGCACCAAAAACCTGACTACCGCTGAAGAATATATACGCATGATAGCCATGAGCCGCATAATGCTGCCCAACATAAAGAACATACAGGCTTCCTGGCTCACGGTAGGCAAGCAGGTAGCCCAGATGTGCCTGCATGCAGGTGCTAACGACTTCGGCTCTATAATGATAGAAGAGAACGTGGTGAGTGCTGCCGGTGCACCCCACCGCTTTACGGCTGATGGCATCCAGGACGCCATACGCGAAGCTGGCTTTGAGCCCCAGCTGCGCAACCAGCAATATGAGTTCCGCAAGATGCCTGAGCTGATGGAGCAGCAGGTGATCACTTATTAGCAGGAAATTAAGATCAGGCACCGGAATTTTCACTTTCCAACCCTACCTTTCCGTATTACGGGATGTCTTATATTGCATAAACGTTCATCAATGAACAGTTCTACCTTTAGATCTATGCGGCTTATTGTTGCTTCCGCACTTTGCTTTTTGCTCGCGCCAACAACAAAAGCACAATTCTCCATCATGCCCGATCAAACGGCTACCGACCTGCTGCAGGCCATGACCGGGCAGAACGTGGTAATAAGCAATGAGACACTCACTTGCATGGATACCGCCAATGCAATATTCAATTTTACAGGTTCGGCCCTTGGTATCTCCGATGGCATCTTACTCTATACGGGCCGTGTGGATCAGATATCCAATCCCTGGAACTTCGCACTTACGCATGTAAACAACACTCCCGGTGACGCCAATGTTACAGCCACGGTCGGCTTCGGCACTTTCGACGCCTGTGCCCTGGAATTTGATGTAGTGGCCGCCTACGATACGCTTTTCCTGCGCTATGTGGTAGGCTCCGACGAATACCCTGAGTATTCCTGTTCCTATTTTGGTGACCATTTAGGTTTCTTCATCAATGGTGGTGGATACGTAGATTCTAACTTCGCACAATTCCCCGATACCAATATTTATGTCACAGGTGCGCGCATAGCCTGCCCTTACGACACGTTCGCCTTTCAGTACTATGTTGATAACTATGTACAGCAAGCTCCTGATATAGCCTTTGATGGCTACTCGTTGCCTATCGAATCCAGCATTCTTGTTACACTAGCTATCACGTTAAGATAGCCATCGCCGATGTCTCTGATATGGCTTTCGATAGCGGCCTGCTGATAGAAGGTGGTAGTCTCGGCTCTAAGAATGGGAGTACCACGAAGGTTGCGCAAGCCAACCTCAAAAAGAATAAAGTGGAGGTCTATCCTAATCCATTCTCTAATGGCGTAAATGTAAAGCTCTCCGACGAGTTATCAACTAAAGAGATAGAGGCCACCCTCAGCGATATTGTGGGTCGCCAGCTATATCATTACTCAGGAAAAGGCTCACAACTGAACGAACATCTAAAGACCCGGACAAGCCAACTTGGTACGGGCATCTATACGCTCACACTCAGATCCGGAGATCACAGGCAGGTGATGAAGCTACAGAAACAGTAATAACACCAACATCCTCTCTATACCTCCCGGCTGGTCCGGGAGATCTTTTTATAATATATCCCGAGATATACCTATATTAGCATTACTAAAATTCATCCACATGAGCACCTTTAACTCAAAACGCTTCATTGCAGTTATCGCACTGATCTTTTGCGGCACCACTGTCAACGCACAGTTTGCAGCAACCAGCGGCCAGACAGCTACCGACCTGGTCAACTATCTCTCAGGTCTCAATGTCACCGTTACGAATGCTACAATGACCTGCCCTTCGGGAGAGTCTGGGATCTTCACTTATTCAGGAAGCACGCTGAACATGAGCGATGGGGTCGTATTGTCAACAGCTCCTGTAAGTGCTATAGGAGCGCCGGTGTCTAATTTCGTTGCTGCGGGTTCATCTGCGGCGGGCGATGCCGACCTTGCCAACAGCATACCGGGTACCCCGGGTACTTTTGATGCCTGCATCTTAGAATGCGATGTTATCGCCGCCTTCGATACGCTTTACCTGAATTATTCTTTTGCATCTGAAGAATACCCTGAATATGCCTGTTCGCAATACAACGATGCATTCAGGTTCTTCATTCAAGGCAATGGTTTTACGCAATACACGAATTTTGCACTGGTGCCTAATACCAGTATCGCTACTTCCATAAACAGTGTGAACATGGCCCCTAACGGTACGTTCTGGAACATCACTACCTGCAATTCACTGGGCACAGGCTCGCCATTCGCTCAATATTATATCGACAACCAGGGGCAAGCCGGACAGGATATAGTATTCGACGGACTCACAACAACCCTTGAAGCCTTTATAGTAGTAACTACCGGCCTTCCCTATCACCTCAAGTTCGTGGTGGGTAATGTCAGCGATGGTGCTTTCCAGTCGGCGGTATTCATGGAAGGTGGCAGCCTCTCGTCTAAGAACGGCACTACAACAAGCGCTTCAAAACTATCTGGCAATATACCTGCCCTGAAAGTATATCCTAACCCATCTAATGAGAGCATATCCTTGAGCATCCCTTCAGCACTCGCCAATAAGCAACTGGAGGTGAGTATAGCAGATGTGGTAGGCAAAACAGTATATACGTACTCAGGCGCTGCAGGCAACCTGAACAAAGACCTGAACGCTGCCTCCCGCAATTTTGCGCCCGGCGTATATGCGCTCAACCTGGCTGTGGACGGACAGCAGCAGCTCGTCAAATTCCAAAAGAACTAAAGACGTCACACCTCATAC
>CAMPKR010000037.1 GCA_946887345.1 uncultured Bacteroidota bacterium
TCATTACATTCACCAATCACAAATGGCAGGCACCAATAGATATCACTGATTCTTACGATCTTGTTTACAAATTGTTCGACTTCTTAAAGAGTAAAGGACCCGTTCTACCTGCACGCCGGCATGTGGAGCGAAGCGGAAACCATGCACGGCAACCTGCCGCTTGGCGATGAGGAAGAAAGCAACTATGCCTACCTGGCAGGCCTGGCCATAGACCTGTATAGCAACGATAAAAACTGGGATAGCCTGGACTGCCAGACTAAGGATACTATACAGGGTATGATAGCCGAGAACAGCATGAGCGGCTACTTTGCCGGTGGCATTTGCGAATACCTGGGTATACAGAACACCATATGGCCCCTGCCTGTGTATGACACGGCCGAATATGACGCTTATGAGCGCAAAGGAAAGGGTGCAGAACCCGGAATGGGTCCCGGCCCGGGCAAAAAAGAGTACGGCTTTAGCCTCTATCCTAACCCTACAAATGGTAACTTTATAGTGAAGGCGAAGGTTGCGGGCCGGCTGATACTGTATAACCAACTGGGCCAGAAGATGGCAGAGTACAGAACAAATGAAGGCGAAACGCAGCTAAACATACCCGTGGGGATGATCAGTGGTATATATATAGGCAAGTATGTAAGCGATAAGGATGGCACCATAGAGACTATGAGGCTACTTTACCAGCAGTAGATGAAAAAGTATATACATATTACATGGCTGTTGGCGCTGATAGCAGCGCCACAGCTATGTTTTGGTCAGCCCTTGTTTAATTCCATTTACGATTATGATTCTACAGGAGATTGGGGAACTAATGTGTTCGTAAAGCCCGACAATAGTTATTTACTGATGGGTGGCGGAGCAAAACAAGGGAATGGCTGGGATGCTTTTTGGATGGATATTTCGCAGGACGGCAGCCAGGTACTGGCCAAACAGTATGTGCAGTCAACACTTACCAGTTACTATATAGGGGGCTATGGCAGAACAGAAAAGCTGCAAGACGGAGGGTATATTATACCACACCAGTTTGTAAAACCAGGAACAGGTTTTGACAGGTATTCAAGTGGATTGCTAAAGCTGGACAACCAGAAGAATATAGTATTTGCCAAATACTATACCGATACTGCAAATTGCCAGGAATTCACAGAAGATGTAACTGTATTACCTGATGGTGGTTATATTGTTGCCGGAGGAATAGACACGCCTGGTATACCACGTAATGACGGTCTGCTGCTGCGTATGGATAGCAACGGCAATTTGCTATGGAGAAAGGTGTATAGAAAATACCCTGTAAACAATTACTATGGTTTTTTCAGAAGCGTTCAGTACATAGGCAACAACACCGTATTTGCCTGCGCACGGTGGGGTAATTACATGACTCTGGGCTCATTCGTCTACAATCGTTTCGCCCCCTGGCTGATGTTGCTTGACCTGCAGGGAAATATTATTAAAGATACCCTGCTGAGTCAGGGCTATATCAATAACTGGGGAGCAAGCCGGGATGTGAACGGCGGCTTCTATCACTGGGGCGCACTGGATACTTTTCTGACCAGCGATCCGGAGAACTATCAAAATCTGCCCGGCTATCTGGAAAGGCTGGATGACAGTTTCCACGTGCTATGGACAAAGAGGTTTGGTAACCTGGATGACCATATCGCCGTAATGAATGTAAAGCAAACACAGGATGGGAATTATATTGCTGTTGGTAGAGGGCTGATGGCAAATGAGGTTGGTATGCAGGGCTGGGCTGCCAAACTGGATAAGAACGGTTTTGTTATGTGGGAGCATATTTATGCAGCGCCTCATAAAAACTGGAACCAGGCCTACCTGGTAGATTTTGCCGAAAGACCTGATAAAAGCATTGTTATGTCGGGAAGTACCCGTTCTGATACCGTCGACTTGTGGCGGGCTTATGATGCCTGGCTGCTGAGTGTAGATAGCAATGGCTGCGAGATACCGGGTTGTAATCCTAATGCGGTGGAACAACCGGTATATAACGAGGGGGCAATATCAGTATATCCTAATCCTACTACGGGAGAATTTACGGCTGATGCGAAGGATGAAGGCAGTGGAGTTATCTCAGATTTACAGGGAAGGGAAATTAAACGTATCCATATAGTAAAGGGCAAAAATGAGATGTCTTTACCCGTTGGTCTTGCAAGCGGTGTTTACCTGCTTCAATATCGTACCGCTCATGGAAACGTGAATGTGAGACTGATTAAAGAATAAAGAGCGCTATAAATAATATAAAGCCTGCATTTTTTTATGCAGGCTTTTTTCTTTTTTAAATTTTTACCTCAATTTCCTGCACATTTTTTGCAAAAAAGTTATGCACAAAAAGCAACGAACTGAACTTTTCTCCTCCCTCATTTCGTATCTTTACCACAGGCGGAATTCAATTCACCGCCGCCAAAAAAAAAGAAGACATGAAACAACAGCCGCACACCAAAACCCGCTTCTATGGCTCATCTCCAAACTTCAAACTGGCACTTATGTGGCACTGATCCGGCAGTATCTGGCAGCACACCGGCAGTATCTGGCAACTTATGCGGCAGCATCCGTCACAGACATGGCACCCTCTGGCAAAACGAATCCCGGTCCGGTTTACAGGTCCTCTTCTTCCTCAGTACTGAAATTAATATTCAGCATACTGCCAAGTATATCAGCAAAATTATATCCCCCGGTTTCCGCTATCTTCTTGCTGATAAGCGAATACTCTGCAAGCCCGTGCAGAAGGAATTCCATCAGCAGGCCTGCTTGCTTTTCATCCGCATTGGGATAGTAGTGTTTCACGGCGCCATATAGTCCGTCTACGCCATATAGTTTTTGGAGGTAAACCTCGTCATTCTCATCTTGCTGCATAGCCAGGCTATTGCCCGTGCCAAACCAATCAATAATGGATTGATAAGGGTTCGACTTGCTTTTTTTGTTCTGCTGTTCTCTCGCCAGCTTTTTAAACGATTGCGGGTCTGGGAAATATTGTGTGAACGACGCCCGGATGCCTTGTCCCATCAGCCGGTAAGCTACATTTTGCGGTCCTTCCAGCTCGCCTTCATACACCAGCTCAATTTTACCCGTAATGGCCGGAACAACTCCAATGAAATCTGCGATACGTACCATTGTCTTATCGCTGCCCGAAAGTAAGGTTCTTCGTTCTGCAGTACTCACCAGGTTTTCATAAGCAGCTATCGTCAGCCGTGCCGAAACACCGCTTTTCTGATCCACGTACTCGCTTTTGCGTGCTTCCATGGCTATTTCCTCTATCAGCAGCTTGCAGATCTCGGGCACTTCTATTTTTAGCTTCTGTTCTTCAAGCACATTAGCCTCTTGTTCCGTTATGGCTTTGGAAACAGCCACCGTTTTAGGATAGTGAGTTACAATCTGGCTTTCTATTCTATCTTTTAGCGGAGTTACTATGCTGCCCCTGTTGGTGTAGTCTTCAGGATTGGCTGTGAAGATGAACATTATGTCCAGCGGCAGCCGTAGCTTAAATCCGCGTATCTGAATATCACCTTCCTGCAGAATATTAAACAACGAGACCTGTATGCGGGCCTGTAGATCCGGCAACTCATTGATCACAAATATTCCCCTGTGCGAGCGGGGTATTATGCCATAGTGGATCACTTTTTCATCAGCAAAGCTCAGGCGCATATTGGCGGCCTTTATCGGGTCAATATCTCCTATCAGGTCAGCTACCGATACATCGGGTGTGGCAAGCTTTTCTCCATAACGCTCACTTCTGTGCAGCCAGTCTATCGGTGTTTCATCTCCTTTTGATGCGATCAAGTCACGGGCATAGATTGATATGGGCGCACAAGGATCATCGTTTATTTCACTACCGCTCACGTACGGTATCCATTCATCCAGCAAATTGACAATGTCTCTTGCCATTCTTGTTTTTGCCTGACCCCGCAGGCCAAGGAATAGAATATTGTGTCGGGAAAGCAGGGCTCGTTCTACATCGGGAATTACTGTTTCTTCATAGCCTAATACGCCCTCAAAAGGCTTGCCTTTTTCTTTTATAGACTTAATAAGGTTTTCCCTTATCTCTTGTTTTACACTTTTAGGAAAGTATCCCGATCTTTTCAATTCGCCGAAGTTGCTTATTGCCGGCCTGGTAGTTTTGTCTCCTGTCATATTACATCCTGAACAATAAAATTACGCTTAGTATGTATTCGAAAGTTTCGCCCTTGCGATCAGTGTATAGATTGTATTGATAGCTAGTGCTGGTCGTCATACCATAGGTCGTCTATCGTCATGTCCAGCTTGTGTACGGTAGAAGGTTTGGGAGACACTTCCTCCATGTATACTTCATATTCTATCCGGTCTTTTACGGATAACCAGGTGCCCTCAAAAGTCTTTCCTTTCATTTCCAGCTCCATAACACTTTCTTCCGGTTCCTGGGTAAAATACCATTTGCCGTTTTCTTTATGAACCCTCATTTTAAAGTACTCACCTTCTTCATCAAATTTGAAGATGGCTATCCATTCACAAACACGTTCAGGACAGCCGCCACGCAGGTATTGCACATACATCGTCACCGGTGTTTCATCATCCAGCAGCCCGAAGTAGTATTTCCTGGCAACAACCTCACGGCGCGTGCTCACCTCTCCATCATCATCGCCGTTCTCAGGGTCGGCATTCTTCAGGCTATCTATGGCCCGCTTCATGCTGTCTATGTCTATTCCCTGTTCTATCAGTTCGTTCAGCCAGGCTATCTCGCCTGCCATTTTTTTCCTGTATTCATCTTCGTCGCTTGCTTCAAAAATATCCACTACTCGTCCGCCGTACCACTTGCCTTGTATGTTTTGGATATCTGTTACGGCTACACCATAAGTCTTGCGGTTAAATCCGTCGCGTAAAAAAATAAATCCCTTAAAACGCAAGGGGGAGATGTGGTTATACCCCACCATGTCCTGCGTCAGGTCCATCTTTTTCAGCTCATACCTCGCAAGGGTTACGCGATCCCAGTGAATTGAAGAATCTTCGCCTTTCTCTACTACATAATTAAAATCATGACCTATTTGAGGATTAAAAAAAGGATCGAATTTTCTTACTGTATTGGGTACCTGCCTTAATTGAGCTACCTGCATTGATGCTACTATATTCGTATCCTTAAAGTTGACAACAAGTTTCCACAGGTCGTCAAATTTCATAAACTGCGAAGCGTGAAGAACAGAATCTTTTGCCTTGAGGCTGTTAACAATGCGCATAACCAATTCCTTTTCGCTTTTAGCCGGTGGCAGCAAATTCTTATCCTCAGGTTCGGCAAGGGCAATTTGTGAGTTCAGGACAGCACAAATCAGCATAAAAAAGATCAGGCGCATCATTGTCGGTACTTTGGCTAAAGATAGCAAACTAGTGGCCAAACTTACCGTATTAGCCCAATCCCCAAGCCTGTTTTGCGATAAACTAGTCAATAATAGCATGTTACAATTCACATTTTCGCATAATTTGTATGGCGACTGTAACCAGGTACTTATAACCAGAGTTTGGTGCCGGAGGCCTGCTCCTAACTTTAAAAAAAATATTTTGTCAGAATTAGTTGATTTTTATATCTGCAAAAGTTAACTTTAAGAAAACTTTAACCGTTTGGCTTCACCACGCGGATGTAATTATATTTCAAAAGACATTTGTTATGCTCAGAAAAATTACGCTATTCATTACCGGACTCATCGCAGTAACAGGCGCATCGGCACAGTGCCCTACCGTTACTTGCCCCGGCAACATTACTGTAGCAAAAGCACCGAATACATGCGGTCAAACAGTGACCTTTACGGCACCGAATGGTACCGATCCGTGTAACCTTTCACCAACAGTGGTAAACTTTAGCTACACGGGTGCTGTGCAAACCTGGACTGTTCCTGCGGGCGTTACATCCATTACCGTGGATGTAAAGGGCGCCGGTGGTGGTCAGAGTACATCATATGGTACTGTATATACGTCTAATACGCCCGGTCAGGGTGGCCGTGCACAGGCAACCATCCCTGTAACAGCTGGCCAGGTACTCAATATTTATGTGGGTGGTAAGGGTGCAGATGCGCAAGCATACTCTCCGTCTACTGGTGGCTGGAATGGCGGCGGTAGTGAAACTAATGGTTCTGGCTACCAGGGCGGCGCAGGTGGCGGTGCTTCTGATATAAGGATCGGCGGTACAGCGCTTTCAAACCGTGTTATAGTTGGCGGCGGCGGCGGCGGTGCAGGTATGAACTGCTCATCGGGAATGACCGGCGGCAACGGCGGCGGCACAAGCGGACTTGCGGGGATGACTTGTAGTAGTGCGTCTACCTGCCAGTGTGGCCAGGGGGGCACACAAAGTTCAGGCGGTGCCCAGGCTACCTGTTATTCAGGACCTACTCCAGGATCTTTAGGTACTGGTGGTAATGGTGGAAACTACGGCGGCGGTGCCGGCGGCGGCGGTTATTATGGCGGCGGCGGCGGCTATTACGGCGGCGGCGGCGGCGGCAGCTCTTATTCTGCTAATACAAATACAGGTTCTTCGCTTACAACCGGCGGCGGTAATACTTCGAATGGTTCTATTGCTATCAGCTATCTTATTCCGGCGGTTACTACCCAGGTAGCAGGTCTCCCGAGTGGCTCCATATTCCCGATCGGGCCAACCACTAATACATTTGTAACCACAAGTATCAATAACTCTTCAGATACCTGTTCATTTGTTGTTACTGTAACTGATCCGCAGGAACCGGTATTTACTACACAACCTGAGGATACCACCCGCATCTGTATAGGTGGTAACGTAACCATTACAGGAACTGCTACCAATGCTAACTCTTATCAGTGGTATCGTAATGGCGTGCCTGTGAGCAACAACTCCAACACTACAGGCGCCACTACAAATACGCTGACAATCACAAATCTTAACGGTGCACAATATGGTAACTACGTACTGCGTGCGACAGGGCCGTGTTTAACAACGAACAGCATTGTTGCCGCAGTTGTAGCCAGTGCTAATGCTGCTATTACTACTCAGCCCCAGGGCGGTCAGAATATATGCGTAGGAAATGCCTTCTCACTGAGCGTAGCCTCTACCGAAACATCCGGGTACCAATGGTACAGAAATGGTAATCCGTTAAGCAATGGCGGCGACGTGAGCGGCGCCACAAGCAACACATTGAATATTATCAACGCTGATGCCGGCGATATCGGTTCTTATACCGTTGTAGCTCTTGGCAACTCCGGTTGTAACTCAACCACCAGCAGTGGCGCAAGCGTTAATATAAATCCTGCAGTGGCAGTGACTTCGGTTCCGCCGGCTACTGTTACAATGTGCTCAGGCTCACCCCTTCAATTGAATGTCATCGCTAATAGCTCGAACGGTTATCAGTGGTATAAGAATAACACTCCTCTTGCCAACGGCGGCGATATCAGCGGCGCAACTTCAGCTAACCTGTCTGTAAACAACGCCGATGCTTCTGATGCCGGTTCTTACCACGTGGTGGTAATGGGAAATACAGGATGTAATAATATTACTGTTCCTTCTTCGGCTGTAACTATTAATAATACACCTACAATTGTTACCCAGCCGCAGGCTGTTCAGGATGTTTGCGCGGGCACTAACATGATCGCCAACGTTGTTGCCATTAACGGAACAAGCTACCAGTGGTATAAAAACAACGTACCGCTTACCAACGGCGGAAACGTCAGTGGCGTAAATACAAATACGCTGCAAGTGAATAACACTACAGTGGCCGACGGCGGTAATTATACAGTGGAAATAGGTCCGCAAACTGCTTGTCCTTCGCTGACCAGTGCTGCAAGCGCAGTTACAATTAACCCGAATGCAAGTGTGATCACCCAGCCAGCACCGGTTGTGAATGTTTGCGAAGGCAACGCGGTGATGCTGTCTGTTACTGCAGGTGCTGCCGGTTCTTACCAGTGGTATAAGAATGGTAACGCCCTCACAAATGGCTTAGGCGTGAGCGGTGCTACTACTGCTAACCTGGAGGTTGAAAATACCAACCTGATGAGCAATGGCACATATAACGTTATGATGACGGCTTACTACACGGGTTGTGCAAGCGCTACCAGTGCCAACAGCCAGGTGACGGTTAGCCCGCTTTCCGGTACACTTGCTAATTCAGGTACATTCGAAAACAGCTTCCATACAGACGGCATATCTCATATATACACTGCAGGCAGCTGCGATCCGATAGTGAAAGTTGTTGAGCCGGCAGGTGGTAATGTTCTTGGTAACGTTCATGCCAGGGTAACTATCGATGGTTCTGTTCAGGAATATCTTGGCCAGCCATATGTTCAGCGTCACGCCGATGTTGAGCCGGGAAGCAATGGTCTTGCTACTGTAACATTATATGCTACACAGGCAGAGTTCGATGCTTATAACGCCTATGTAGTAGCGAATGTTGGTAATAATGCTCCGCAAATGCCTACTAATGGTATACCAAATAGCAATGTAAGGGTATGGCAGTTCCATGGTACAGGTACTGCGCCTGGCAACTATACAGGCTCTACGGATGTATTGACGCCTTCATCAATGGTATGGAACGGTAGCTGGTGGGAAATTTCAGTAATGGTAGGTGGCTTCAGCGGTTTCTACCTGTATTCAGACCTGACACTGCCTATTAAGCTTTCATCTGTTTCTGCTCACAACCAGGGCACTGTGAATGTAGTTAAATGGAGCACTGCTACTGAAGAAAAAGGGCAGATATTCAATATCGAGCGTAGCATAGACGGCCGCACGTTTACACAAATAGGTGCTGCGAAAGCTAACGGTAAGGCTTCAGACTACAGCTTCACTGATGAAAAGGCTGTTACAGGAATCAACTACTATCGTATCCAGGCTGTAGAACTTGACGGCAGTGCAATCCACTCCAATGTTGTTTCGGCGGTTGTTGAGAAAGGCGGTGCTATCGATATGCAGGCATATCCTAACCCAACAACTGACAACGTAACAATCAAATTGTCTGAAGAAGCCGGTGCCAATGCTACTATAGAAGTACTTGACTACACAGGTAAGGTTGTAAAAACACAGCCTATCAGTGGCACAGGTGCAACGATAGAAATGAGCAACCTGCCTGCCGGTATGTACATTCTCAAGTATGTAGATGGTGGTAACAGGACCGCAATAAAGATCAACAAGCAGTAAGCTACTGCTAAGCATAAAAGAAGAACCCCCCGGTATAGCCCGGGGGGTTCTTCTTTTTGTGAAATCTAGAAAATTAACAGCCTATCTTGTCCACTCTGTTTTGGTGACGACCACCTTCAAACTCAGTGCCCAGGAATATTTCCACCATCTTCTTAGCCTCATCAAGCGATACAAATCGGGCCGGAATGCAAATGACATTGGCACTATTGTGCTGGCGCGCAAGCGCAGCTACGTCTGAATTCCAGCAAAGCGCGGCACGGATACCCGGGTGTTTGTTAGCGGTTATAGCTACGCCATTGGCACTACCGCAGATTAATATACCTACTCCTGCCTTGCCTTCTTCCACAAGGCTTGCTACAGGGTGTGCATAATCAGGATAATCTGTGCTGTCGAGGCTGTATGTCCCTTTGTCTTCCAGGGTAAAGCCTTGTTCGCCCAGCCACCGCTTAATAGCTTCTTTATATTCAAAGCCTGCGTGATCTGCGCCTATCGCAATCGGCAATTCTTTATTGAAAACTGTTTGCATAAAGTATTATTTACTGACTTAGTTGTTTACGAACTTTTGCTTTTTGTACCCGCGCACTCAGCACTATACTTATTTCAAAAAGCATGTATAGCGGGATGAAAACGAACCAGCAGCTGAGCATATCCGGAGGCGTAATGATAGTTGCCAGTAGCAGCAGTATAAGGATTGCATATCGGCGCTTCTCTCGCATCAGCTTCGGGGTCAGCACTCCTATCCGGGACAGGAAGTAAACGATGATAGGAAGCTCAAATACAATTCCCATACCCAAAACCATATCGCTCATGTCGCTATAGTAGCTTGATGCGGTAGGTTTAACTTCGATATCGGGAGTTAGAACGTAGCTGGCAAAGAAATTAATAGTGAATGGCGCCACTAAATAGTAGGCGAATAACACGCCCATGAAAAACAGTATTGATCCCCAAAACACCAGGCCCTTCGCTTGTTTTATTTCCCCAGGTTTCAGCGCAGGCTTTATGAAGCGCCAGAATTCCCAAAGTATAAAAGGGAATGCCAGTATAAAGCCGATAAAGAAGGATGAAGAGAAGCTTAACATGAATTGCCCCGACATGGAGGTGCTGATGAACTTCAGGTTCACGCCTTCCATACAGAGGCCGGTAATCCCGAAGGTGTGGGCTATCTGGCACATCCATATGTTAGAAATAAACTCGGGATGCGAGGGCGCGAAGATGATATCTTTAAATATCCATTCAATATTAATGAAAGCAATGACAGCACAGACAATGATAACAATTAGAGAACGGATAAGGTGACCCCTCAGATCATCTATATGATCTGTAAAAGTCATTTCCCCAAGGGGATTCTTATTTCTTTTACTGAGAAAGCTGTCTAAAATGCTCATTGCCCGGCGCGTAAAGTTATACAAATATCAAATGGTATCACGTTCGTTTATAGCGATAACTACATTTTTAGATAAATAATAACAGCCATCCTTTTAGGGACGGCTGCATCATTATATAAAAGGAGTTAATACTATTTCTTATACACCTTAACAGAGAACGTGTAAGCCTGCATTTTTTCTATCTGTTCTTCCCGGCTCAGTTTCGAGAGTTTATTCGCCTTAGGTATATGCAACTTCACTTCTTTAGGTACGTTCTGCAACAGATCGAGCAGTGCGCCTGAACTTACCGCGTAGGTAGTACCCCTGCTGTGGCTTTCCTTACCGGAAACAATACCTACAAGGTTGCCCGTATTATCTATCACAGGAGCGCCGCTCTGTCCGGGTTTGGCCGGCAGCTCCAGGCGATATTGTGCCGGATCTCCGCCGTAGCCATTACGCGCGCTTATGTAGCCTTCATAGTAGCTGATATCGTCTTCAGGGAAGCCGAGCGTGTATACATATGCTCCCAGGGCAGCCTTTTTAGCAGCAAACGTGTAGGGTACATCGGTTTTGCCAAAGCGGAACGACTTGTTTTCTACTTTAAGCAATGCAACGTCTGTTTGGGCATTGTAGTTGACCAGGTAAGCCTTATAGTATTTGCCTGCGCTGTTCACTATGTAGATAGAATCAGCACCTTCAGTAACGTGATAATTGGTAACAAAGTAGCCATCATTCGTAATGGCAAAGCCTGTCCCGCTGGATTTGGCATCAACTTCGGGGCTGTTGTTAGCATTAGCGGCATTGGAAGCTATATTATCAAGGCGTGCATTTTGCGCGTGCTGCGAACGTTTCAGGTTGTCCAGTTCTTTTTTCAGAACACTATACTGGGTAGCACTTCTTTTACTGGCAGACTTATTTACCATCCAAAAAGTACCTGTCGACGCAAGCAAGGCTATGCCTGCAGCTACAGATGCTGTGCGCAAGTAATGCGACCGAAGCGGAATACTCCTGCTTTCTTTTTTGCCTGATTCTTTTTGTTGCTCATGCTGAATGTCCAGCAGCATTGAGCGGAAGCGCTTCTGCCTGCCACTTCCTTGCAGCGAACGAAGCATATTAATGCATTCCTGTAGCTCCGCCGCAAATGCAGGATCTTCAGCCGTTCGCATGGTAACTGCGCTACGCTCTGTTTCGGTTATTTCTCCCGAAACCAGGCCTTCCGCCAGTTTCCAAATATTATTTTCAGTAGTCATTATATATTTCCATTTGCCTGAACCCCGTAGAAAATCTTGCGAAGCCTTGTCAGGCACTTATACTTTTGAGTTTTGGCATTGTCCGGGTTAGTATACCCAAACTCCGCCGCTATTTCCTGCATGCTTTTGTCCTCGTGATAAAATGACTTCAGCAAGGATCTGCAGGGCTCCCCCAGTTGGTTCAGTGCTGCATCCAGTTGTGAGTAATGCAGTTCCCTTTCCTGTTGTCCGTTTATATCATCTTCATACGCCCAATCCACTCCATCTCCTGCATCATCCGGTAAAAACCCGGGTTTCTTTTGCAGCTGCTGTAGTTTTTTATACCACATATATTTGCTCACGGCAAATAAATAGGTCCCTATTTTGCAGCTAAGCCTGAAATCCTCACTTTGCGATCGCTCAAAAAGTATGGTCACGGCCTCCTGGTAAA